>DASVOL010000392.1:0-2367 GCA_036383375.1 Bradyrhizobium sp.
GGCGGACGCCTCTGCTATGACGCGCTGGCGCTGCAGGCGAGCGTGCACATCCTGCGGAAATATGCCGCGATCGAATTCAAGATGCCGTGTGCGCAAGGACGCTTTCGCCCCGCGCACGCGCGGTTGATCGAGGACTATATCGAGCAGAACATCTTCCGGAACATCACGCTGGAAGAGCTCGCGAACATCTGCAATTGCACGCCGATCCAGTTCGCCCGCAAGTTCCGTGTGCATTACGGCACGCGGCCGCATGCCTATGTCTTGCGGCGCAAAGTGGAGCACGCGTGTCAGCATTTGCGCAAGGACCGCGTGGCGCTGAAGGAGATCGCGCTGCTGAGCGGCTTTGCCGATCAGAGCCACCTCAATCGCGTGTTCCGGCAGCACATGAACGTCACGCCGGCGGAATACCGCCGGCAGGTCTGCGAACATTCCGCGCAGGCGTGAGACCGTGATGCCGGCAGCCGGCTCACACCACCGGCGGATTGAGCCGCGCAAAGCCGTCCTGGATTCGGTAGGGATAGTATGGATAGGCCGGCATCACCGCGCTTGCCTTGTCGAGGCGCGCGATCTGGTCCGCCGAGAGCGACCATCCGACCGCACCGAGATTGTCGCGAAGCTGCGCTTCGTCGCGCGCACCGATGATCACCGACGAGACGCTCGGGCGGGTGAGCAACCAGGCAATCGCGACCTGCGGCACGCTGCGGCCGGTCTCGGCAGCCACGGAGTCCAGCGCGTCGACGATCGCATAGAGCTTCTCGTCGTCGACCGCCGGCCCGAACTGTGCGGTCTCATGCAGGCGGCTGTTCGCCGGCAACGGCTGCCCGCGCCTGATCTTGCCGGTGAGGCGGCCCCAGCCGAGCGGGCTCCAGACCAGCGCGCCGACGCTCTGGTCGAGCGCGAGCGGCATCAGCTCGGACTCATAGTCGCGGCCGACCAGCGAGTAGTAGACCTGGTGCGCCACATATCGTGGCCAGCCGTGCCGCTCGGCGATGCCGAGCGATTTCATCAGGTGCCAGCCGGAGAAGTTGGAGGCGCCGACATAGCGCAGCTTGCCGGCGCGGACAAGCGCATCGAGCGTCGACAGCACCTCGTCGATCGGCGTGAAAGCGTCGAAGGCATGAAGCTGCAGCAGGTCGATGTAATCGGTATTGAGCCGCTTCAGCGCGGCGTCGACCGAAGCAACGAGGCGGTAGCGCGACGTGCCGGCATCGAGTGGACCGTCGCCCATCGGCAGGCCGGTCTTGGTCGAGATCAGGACCTTGTCGCGGCGGCCCTTGATCGCGGCGCCGAGGATCTCTTCCGAGGCGCCGTTCGAATAGACATCGGCGGTGTCGAACAAATTGACGCCGGCGTCGAGGCAGATGTCGATCAGCCGTCGCGCCTCGCTGGCGTCGCTGCGGCCCCAGGCCGAGAACAGGGGTCCCTGGCCGCCGAAGGTGCCGGTGCCGAAGCTGAGCACCGGAACCTTCAAGCCGGACGCACCGAGATTGCGATATTCCATGGTCACACTCCTTTGATCCGGTTCATTCGGCCGGGCACTGCGTGGCGAGGACGGCCGGCCGGTCGAGGCGCAGGCTCCACAGCGCGAGCAGCAGCCCGACCGCGGTGATGAGCGCGGCGACCAGCGGCAGCGCACCAAGGCCAAGGCCACGATCGATGGTGACGCCGCCGGCCCAGGCGCCGAGCGCGTTGCCGAGATTGAAGGCCGCGATGTTCAGGCTAGACGCCAGCGTCCGCCCTTCCACACCGGCGGCTTCCAGCACGCGAAGCTGCAGCGGTGCGACCGTCGCAAATGAAGCGATGCCGAGCACGAACAGCAGCGCGACCGCCAACGCCTTGATCGAGATCACCGCCGACAGCACGACGAGGACGGCAGCGAGGCCACCGAGCGACACCAGCAACGCACGCGCAACTCCCTTGTCGGCGAGCCGTCCGCCCGCGACGTTGCCGATTGCTAGTCCAGCGCCGAACACCAGCAGGATCGGCGACACCGCGGCGTCGGAAAATCCGGTGAGCCGGGTCAGGATCGGCTGCACATAGGTGAAGACCGCGAACAGCCCGCCGAAGCCGAACACCGTCATCGCAAGCCCGAGCAGGACTTGCGGGCGGCCGAGCACGGCAAGCTCCTCGCGCAGCGGTGCGGGCTTGTCGTTGGCGCCGACGTGACCGGGGACCAGCACGGCCAGCACAACGAACGCGATCACGCCGATCACCGCCACCGCCCAGAATGCCGCACGCCAGCCGAGCATCAGGCCGAACCAGGCGCCGAAGGGCACGCCGAGCAAGGTCGCAACCGTCAGCCCGATGAACATCGTGGCGATCGCCGACGCGCGCTTGTCTTCCGGCACGAGGCTGGTCGCGACCACC
>DASVOL010000393.1:0-2964 GCA_036383375.1 Bradyrhizobium sp.
CCGCGTGCCGATCGGCCCGGTCGGCGTCATCACGCCGTGGAACACGCCGTTCATGCTCTCGACGTGGAAGATCGCGCCGGCGCTCGCTGCCGGCTGCACGGTCGTGCACAAACCGGCCGAATGGTCGCCGGTGACCGCCGATCTGCTGGTCAAACTCGCAAAACAGGCCGGTCTGCCGGACGGCGTGTTCAACACCGTGCACGGCTTCGGCGAGGACGCCGGCAAGGCGCTGACCGAGCACCCCGCGATCAAGGCGATCGGCTTCGTCGGCGAGAGCGCGACGGGATCCGCGATCATGGCGCAGGGCGCGCCGACGCTGAAGCGGGTGCATTTCGAGCTCGGCGGCAAGAACCCGGTGATCGTGTTCGACGATGCCGATCTCGACCGCGCGCTCGATGCCGTCGTGTTCATGATCTACTCGCTCAACGGCGAGCGTTGCACCTCGTCGAGCCGGCTGCTGGTGCAGGAGAGCATCGCCGAAAAATTCATCGAGAGGCTGACCGCGCGCGTGAAAGCGCTCAAGGTCGGCCACCCCCTCGATCCGGCGACCGAGATCGGGCCGCTGATCCACGAACGGCACTTCGCCAAGGTCTGCAGCTATTTCGACGTCACCAAGCAGGACGGCGCGACGATCGCGGTCGGCGGCAGGCCGCATGACGGTCCGGGCGGCGGGCACTATGTGCAGCCAACCCTCGTCACCGGCGCCAACGCCAAGATGCGCGTGGCCCAGCAGGAGGTGTTCGGTCCGTTCCTGACCGTGATCCCGTTCCGCGACGAGGCTGACGCCATCGAGATCGCCAACGGCGTGCAGTACGGCCTTGCCGGCTATGTCTGGACCGGCGACGTGGGCCGCGCGCTCCGCGTCGCGGATGCGCTCGAAGCCGGCATGATCTGGCTCAATTCGGAAAACGTCCGCCATCTGCCGACGCCCTTCGGCGGCATGAAAGCGTCCGGCATCGGCCGCGACGGCGGCGACTACTCGTTCGACTTCTACATGGAAACCAAGCATGTCTCGCTCGCGCGCGGGACGCACAAGATTCAGAAACTGGGAATTTGATTGCACGTCGTTCCGGGGCGCGAAGCGAACCCGGAATCTCGAGATTCCGGGTTCGATGCTGCATCGCCCCGGAATGACGGATAAAATTGAGGAAACACCGATGCCCGCACCAACACACGTCTTCGATCCGCCGTTCAACATCATCCGCTGCAGCCACGCCGTGCTCGACGTCACGGACCTGGACAAGAGCGCCGCCTTCTACGAGAAGACCGTCGGCCTCCATATCGAGGACCGCGACGACAAGTCGGTCTATCTGCGCGCCAGCGAAGAGCATCAGCATCACTCGGTGGTGCTGCGCAAGGCCGCGAAGGCCGCCTGCAACCGCCTCGGCTTCAGGGTCGGCAATGACGGCGACCTCGACAAGGCGGCGTCCTTCTTCTCCGAGAACGGCATTGCTTACGCCTTCGTCGACCAGCCGTTCCAGGGCCGCACGCTGCAATTCACCGATCCGTTCGGCTTCCAGATCGAGCTCTACGCCACGATGGAGAAGCGCCCGCATCTGTTGCGGCGTTACGATCTGTACAAGGGCTGCCATCCGCAGCGGCTCGATCATTTCAACGTGTTCGCCGCCGAGGTGCAGGACACCGTCGACTTCTACGCCCGGCTCGGTTTCCGCCTCACCGAATATGCCGAGGAAGACGGCGACAACGGCCGCATCGCCGCGGCCTGGATGCACCGCAAGGGCAATGTCCATGACTTCGCCATCACCAATGGCAAAGGCCCGCGCCTGCACCACATCGCCTATTGGGTGCCGACCGCGATGAACATCGTGCATCTCTGCGACGTGATGGCCTCCTCCGGCTTCCTCGCCAACATCGAGCGCGGCCCGGGCCGGCACGGCATCTCCAACGCCTTCTTCCTCTACATCCGCGATCCCGACGGCCACCGTATCGAGCTCTACACCAGCGATTATTTCACCGGCGATCACGACCATGAGCCGCTGCGCTGGTCGCTGCGCGATCCGCGCCGCCAGACGCTGTGGGGCGCACCCGCGCCGCGCTCCTGGTTCGAGGAAGGCTCCGCCTTCGCCGGCCAGGCGGTGCGCGAGCCGCGCTTCGTCGCAGACGTGCTGGTTGCGGATTAGTGCACGCCTCCCTCCACACGTCGTCCCTGCGAAAGCAGGGACCCATAACCACAGAACCCCGTTGCTACCAGGATCGTCGCCCCGCGTGCCATAATGTGAAGCCTGTGGTTATGGGTCCCGGCTCGCGCTTCGCTTGGCCGGGACGACACAAGGAATTGGATTGCTAATGTCAGCCCCTCGCCTTGCCACCTACTCCGTCAACGGCGCCACGCAATATGGTGCCGTCACCGACACCGGCATCGTCGACCTTTCGTCGCGCTTCGCCAAGGATTACCCGACGCTGCGCGAGGCGATCGCCGCCGGCGCGCTGACCAGGCTCGTTGAGGATGCCGCCAAGCGCGCGCCCGACGTCGCGCTGAACGCGGTCACCTGGCAGCCGCCGATCCCGACGCCGGACAAGATCATCTGCATCGGCGTCAACTATCCGGACCGCAATGCCGAGTACAAGGACGGCTCGGACGCGCCGAAATATCCGAGCATGTTCCTGCGCGTGCCGCGCTCCTTCGTCGGTCACAACACGCCGGTGGTGCGGCCGCGCGTCTCGCCGCAGCTCGACTATGAGGGGGAGCTGGTGCTGGTGATCGGCAAGGCCGGCCGGCACATTGCCGAGAGCGCCGCGCTCGATCACATCGCCGCGATCACGCTCTGCAACGAGGGCACCATCCGCGACTGGGTGCGCCATGCCAAGTTCAACGTCACCCAGGGCAAGAACTTCGATTCCACCGGCAGTCTCGGCCCGTGGATCGTGCCTTACACCAGTGAGGCGCAGATCGCCGATATCCGGCTGACCACGCGGGTCAATGGCGAAGTCAGGCAGGACGAC
>DASVOL010000394.1:0-8332 GCA_036383375.1 Bradyrhizobium sp.
TGGCCCAAGCAGCTGCCCAACAACTGGATCATCGGCCAGGTCGGCGGCATCACCGTCGACTGGCAGGGGCATATCTGGGTGGTGCACCGGCCGCGCTCGCTGACCGATGGCGAGAAGGCGGCGAGCCTCACCCCGCCGCGCGCGAAATGCTGCGTGGCGGCGCCGCCGGTGCTGGAGTTCGATGTCGACGGCAATCTGCTGCGCGCCTGGGGCGGCCCGGGCGACGGCTATCAATGGGTCGGCCGCGAGCACGGCATCGAGGTCGACGAACGCGGCTTCGTCTGGATCGGCGGCAATGCCGATGACGACAGCGAGATCCTGAAGTTCTCGCTCGACGGCAAATTTCTCGGCCAGATCGGCAAGATTGCAGCCCGCACCAACAGCAACGACACCACCCAGCTCGGCCGCCCCGCCGAGATGGCGATCGACAAGGCTGCCAACGAGCTCTACATCGCCGACGGCTACGGCAACCGCCGCGTCATCGTGTACGACGCCACGACGCTGGCCTACAAGCGGCACTGGGGCGGCTACGGCAAGCTGCCCACCGACGACAAGCAGCCGCCTTATGATCCAAGCGCCGCGGTGCAGGAGCAGTTCGGCAATCCCGTGCATTGCATCAAGATCGCAAACGACGGGCTGGTCTATGTCTGCGACCGCAGCCAGGACCGCATCCAGGTGTTCCAGAAGAACGGCACCTTCGTGAAGGAATGGTTTTACGAGAAGAACACCCGCGGTGACGGCGCGGTGTTCGACCTCGCGTTGTGGCCCGATCCGAAGCAGACCTATCTGCTCAACGCCGACGGCGCCAATAACGAGATCCGCGTGCTGAAGCGCGACGACGGCAGCGTGGTCGGCACCTTCGGCCATAGCGGCCGCAATGCCGGACAGTTTTCCCTGCTCCACGTCATGGCGGTCGACCAGAAGGGCAACGTCTACACCGGCGAGGTCGAGGGCAAGCGGATCCAGAAATTCAAGCTGACCTCGGATGCGCTCAAATAAGCGGCAGCTGGAGCTTCCTGAATTGACGCGGTTTCTCCACGCGAACCGGTGTCCATCCCGGATCAGGTCCGGGACAGGCCTCGCTCGAAAACGTTTCGGATGACGCTTCGACGCAGGTCATCCGGCTTTATGCGGATTGCCGCTCGCCAAAGGAAAGGGTAAGCGGGAACCCGACCACCGGCACAAGGCTCCACAAGAGGGCCGTCCGGAAAAAATAGACAGTGGAGGAATGTCTCATGACGACGACGCTCGCACGGCGCCACGCCGTGCTTCTCGCTTGCGCTGCGCTCAGCCTTGCTACCCCTGCCTTCGCTCAGGACAAGAACGTCAAGATCGGCGTGCTCAACGACATGTCCGGCCTCTATGCCGACATCGGCGGGCCGAACTCGGTGGCCGCGGCCAACATGGCGGTGGAAGATTCCGGCCTGCGCGCCAAGGGCTGGAAAATCGAGGTGGTCAGCGGCGACCACCAGAACAAGCCTGACGTCGGCGTCAACATCGCACGCAACTGGATCGACAACGAGAAGGTCGACATCATCACCGATACGCCGAACTCCGGCGTCGCGCTGGCGGTGAGCAACCTTGCCAAGGAAAAGAACTCCATCGTGCTCAATTCGGGCGCGGCGACCGCTGATCTCACCGGCAAGGCCTGCAACGCCAACACGATCTCCTACACGTTCGACACCTACATGCTCGCCAATGGCACCGGCAAGGCGCTGACCAAGGCGGGCGGCGACACCTGGTTCTTCCTCACCGCCGACTACGCCTTCGGCCATGCGCTGGAGCGCGACACCTCGGCGGTCGTCACCGCGAACGGCGGCAAGGTGCTCGGCGGCGTCAAGCACCCGCTCAACACCGCGGACTTCTCCTCGTTCCTGCTGCAGGCGCAGGCCTCCAAGGCCAAGATCATCGGCCTCGCCAATGCCGGCGGCGACACCACAAACGCGATCAAGCAGGCGTCCGAATTCGGCATCACCGCGGGCGGACAGAAGCTCGCGGCGCTGCTGCTGTTCGTCAACGACGTGCACGCGCTGGGCTTGAAGATCGCGCAGGGCCTGACCTTCACCGAGTCGTTCTACTGGGACATGAACGACCAGACCCGCGCCTGGTCGAAGCGCTTCCAGAAGGTCTCGCCCAAGGGCTCGATGCCGTCGATGACGGTGGCCGGCGTCTATGCCGGCGTGCTGCATTACCTGAAGGCGCTCGACGCGATGGGCGGCAATCCGCATGACGGCGCCAAGGTCGTCGCCAAGATGAAGGAGATCCCGACCGACGATCCGCTGTTCGGCAAGGGTCCATTGCGGATCGACGGCCGCCGCATCATCCCGGCCTATCTGTTCGAGGTGAAAAAGCCGGAAGAGTCGAAATATCCCTGGGACTATTACAAGCTGATCGCCACCATCTCACCGGAAGACGCCGCCAAGCCGCTCGAGGCCAGCGATTGTCCGCTGGTGAAGAAATAAGCGAGCTCTGTAGGGTGGATTAGCCGACTACGTCCGCCGTAGCTCAACGAGCGAAGGCGGAAGGCGTAATCCACCATCATTTCACGGCACGAAGTCGGCGGGTTACGCTTCGCTAACCCGCCCTGCTCTTCTTCACTTCGCCGCCGACTTCGCCTTCACAGCCGTCGGCAGCGATGCCCATTCCCTGTCGGCACGCGGGCCGCCGGGATCGCCGGTCAGGCCGACGAGCTGTCCGGGCTGGGCGTCGAACGTCGGCGTCCAGGTCTGGGTCTGGCACAGCAGCTTGAGCAGGCACCCCTTGAGCTTCAGCCGGTCGGACGCGTCGCGCCACAGCGAGACCGAATAGGACTTGCCGTCCTCGGCATTGTAGATGTCGCCGTCGAACCGGCCCTCCGGCGACAGCTTCAATCCCAGGATCAGCTGATGGCCGAGCAGCGCGCGCGTGCGCTTGTCGGGATCGGGGTTGAAGCTGTCGCGGAACGGCTGGCCGCGCGGATCGAGCGGATCCTTCATCCACACGATGAAGCCACAGATGCGGTCGCGCGCGGTGCCGCAACGCTCGAGGCGGATGCGCGCGCGTCCGTCCTCGGTCAGCCAGGTGCCGCTCGGATCGCTCGATGCGATCACTTCGGCATGGCCGGTTGAGCTCATCAAAATGGCGGCGACCAGGCTGCGCAAGAAGAGGCGAACCATGTAATTCATTCGACAGCACCTTTCATTGTCGGGATGATTTCGGGACGCGCGACGCGTGCCTCACTTCAGTTGCGCCATGAAGGCATCGGCACCCTTGTCGATGCCGGCGGTGGCGGCAGCGAGATCGCCGACGCTGGCCTTGATGTCGTAGGCGCCCGGATATTGCTTGCTGACGTAGGCGCCGAGCAGGCGCGCGGTCGGGCTGTCGAACATCTCGACGGCATAGATCACCGAGCCGGTCATCATGCCCTCGCCGTCACGCGCGGCCTGCACGCCGTTGTAGATCGCGCCGGCCATGTCGAAGCGCGACAGCGTGCCGAGCACCGGCGTGTTGGCGACCGCGCCGGTCAGCGTCAGCCGCACGCGAAACGTGTTCGGCCCGCGCGTGTTCACCAGCGTGAAGCGGTCGCGCAATTTGTCGGCGAAGCGGGTCTGCATGTAGGCGGCGAGCGTCTGCTTGTCCTTCTCGGACATGTCGCCGAACTGATGATCCGCGCCGCGATAGATCACGACCGGATCGAGCATCACCTTGTTGTAGCTCCGCCAGTCGACCGGCGGCGCATAGCGATACGGTACACGGCCCGACGAGTCGGACGTGTCAGGCGTCATGTAGGCCGTTGATGCCACGTCCGAATAAGCCACCGGCGTGACGGCGGCACATCCTCCTGCGAGGACGCAAAGCGCCATCGCTCCCAGACCGCGCGCGGCGATCGAGCTCTCCATTCCAATCTCCTCATCCGAGCCAAGGCGGAAGAGCAGCTTGGCCGCAGCCGCGTCCGGGGCTGAAGTTACGGCTGCGGCCGTCACTGCCGATCTGGCTCGCCCTCACCGCGCCGCCAGATCTTGCCTCAGTGCGATAACTATAAAACCGACCAGTTGGTTTGTAAAGTTGCAATCGGAGGAAACGCGTCAGAAAAATTCGGCGACCCGGACGCCGGGGAAATTCAAGAAAATTCGGTAATGTGCCAACGAAATTAGGACGCCTTGGATCAGCGCGGATTGCATCACAATGAAATTCCCAATTGAAAACGGCACGGACAAGCCCCTGACTATCTTCGTTGAGCTCGAAACCTTGGAGAAAATCATCCCTCCCGGGGGCAAAGCCCTTGTCACGTTACCCGACAATCCAACCTCGTATCTTGAGGTGCGCGACGGGCTGCTGGTCTTTTGGAATAACGGCCCGGGCGGAGCGACGATCGAGAGATTGGAACGCTGGTGAGCTGGCTTTGCGAGCGGCGGTCCTGAGTTGTCACAAACCCACGATATCTCTTGTGCTACCGCACCAATTGCCGGGGGATTTCAGGGGCCCGGTGCCGACCCAACGCCGCCAAGCGATTCATATTCCGCTTGGGCGGCGTTGTGCTTTTGCCCGGCGCCGGAGATTCAGCTGCGTTTGCGCGCCGATGCCGGCTTTGCGGCCCGTGCGCCGGCAGGCCGCGGCGATGCCGTGCGTGTCGCCTTCGCCTTGGATGGCTTTGCGGCCGCCGTCGCGCCCTGCTCGATCGCAGTCCACTTGCTGTCGTCGAGCAATCGCTCGAACAGGCGATCGCGCTCGGCGTCCGTCAGCGACGACAGGCCGAACAACGAGCTCAGCAGCAGCCCCCGCGCCGCCGCCCAGCGCAGCAGCGCCAGATCCGGATCGCGCGCCTCGGCCTTCATCAGCGCGACCTTCTTGACGTCGACATCGCGCGGCATCGCCATCAATTCCGGGTTCTCGTTCATCGCAGCCAGCAATGCGAACGCGCCGGCCCGCGGGGTAGAGATCGCTTCCCGCAGCGTTGCGATCTGCGCCGCCAGTTCCGGCTGATCCGTGGTCTCGCGCACCGTTTCGAGGTAGCGGGTCGAGAACTCCTCGAAATGCGCCATCTGCTGCTCGAGCAAGGCGCGCAGCACCGCTTCCTTGGTGCGGAACTGATGCATCACGCCGCCCTTGCTGAGGCCGCTCTCGCGCGCAATCGCGTCCAGCGTCAGACGTCCCGGACCATCGCGCGTCACGATGGTGATCGCGGCGTCGAGTGCGGCGTTGCGGGAACGTTCCGAGCGGGAAGGATTATCCATGGAATTACTCAGGAAGGAGTCGCGTGAGATCACACTATCCCAGCGGCCTCAGTCAATCTCAAGCGCTGGATCGGAACTCGCCTGGCAGCGCCAACGACGGACCCGAGAGCCAATACCGACTCCAGGTCACACATCACTTCGACGAATCAATCATCGCGCTACCCGGTCGCTCGCGCACACCAGTTTCCGGTGCCGCGCACCTTTTGCATCAGGCGGCGGCGGAGGCCGTGAAGGAAGCCGTGAGCCATTCGGCCGATGACCTTCTCTCCCCGGCCACGCCGGCGGGCAACCGATTCCGCGTCGGCATAACTGGCGGCGACGATCGTGCCGTGCCTGTCGCCATCGAGCTTCAGGTCGGTGAGATAGACCAGGCCGCGCGACGTCAGCAGCGCCGCCTGCGCGTCGCTGAAGCGGGTCAACTCATCGCAGATATCAACGGCCCCGTGGTCCACCATGCTCCTCCTGCCGAGGCGGCCTTTAGGGAACGAGGCGCGCATCATCATCCAGTATCAGCCCCTATACAAACCAACCGGATGGTTTGTAAACAGGCGAAATGACGCAGTCCGCAACATCCGGCGCGGACGTGTCGGCGTGTCGGATCGGCGCCCTCGCGTTCGTCCTCGAGGCATCGATCAGCCAGCACTCGGAGCATTCGAGCGATGACACAGCAGCGCCATACGGCAGAAACCGAAGTCAGAACAATCATCGAAGCCTGGGCGGACGCCGTCCGCAGGCACGACTATGCGGGCGTCCTCGCCCATCACGATCAGGACATCGTGATGTTCGACGTGCCGCCGCCGTTCCAGTCACGCGGACTTGATGAATACAGGAAGACCTGGGATTTGTTCTTCGGCTGTCAGCGCTCTTCCTACGCCTTCGACATCGAGGACATCGCGATCGCGGCCGGCGATGACGTCGCCTTCGCGGTCATGGTGATGCGGTGCGGCCCGCGCGACGACACGTTCCAGTTCCGCCTGACGATCGGGCTGCGCAAGATCGACGGCAGCTGGCGGATCACGCACGAGCACCATTCGGTGCCGGCGACGGATTAGCCCGGATCGTAGGTGGGTTAGGCGAAGCCGTAACCCACCGACTTTCTGACCGCGGAGGCGATGGTGGGTTACGCTTCGATAACCCACCCTACGAAGCTACGCTCTCTTCGCCGCCGTTGCGCGCCACGCGATCGCGAGCGCGAGCAGCAGCAGCGCGCCCGCCAGATAGAACGGCGCACCCGGCAACTTCACGGACACGTTGTCGCCGATGAAATACGCAAACGTCAGCGTGAACAGGAACGGGCCGATCAATTCCGACATGCTCTGCACGCTGGATGTCGCGCCCTGCAACTGGCCTTGCTGATCGGCGGCGACGAGTTGCGTCGTCAGCGCCTGCGTCGCCGCGCCCGAGATGCCCCACAACGCGATCACGGGAATGCCGATCCAGAACAGCTGCCCGGTCGGCGCCGCGCCGAAGATCGCAAAGCCCAAGGCGCCGCAGACCAGGCCGAGAAACAGCGCGTTACGCTCGCCGAGCAGCTTGACGATCGGGCCGATCGCCGCGCCCTGCACGATCATGCCGCAGAGGCCGACCAGCGCCAGCGTCGCGCCGACCGTGCCGGTATCCCAGCCATAGCGATAGGTGGCGTACAGCACGAACACCGAGGGCAGCACGACATGCGCGAGCTGGCCGAAGAACGTCGCCAGCGACAGGCCGGCCAGCGTCCGGTTGGCGCTCAGGAAATGCAGCGCGCCGATTGGATTGGCGCTCTTCCATTTGAACGGCGCACGCCGCTCGACCGGCAGCGATTCCGGCAGGATGAACAGGCCATAGAGACCGTTGACGAAGCTCAGGCCGGCCGCAGCCCAGAACGGCAGCCGCGGATCGATCTCGCCGAGCAAGCCACCCAGCGCGGGTCCCAGAATAAAACCCGCGCCGAACGCGACGCCGATCTTGCCGAACATCGCGGCGCGCCGCTCCGGTGCGGTGACGTCGGCGATATAGGCGAACACGGTCGAGATACTCGACGAGGTGATGCCCGAGATCGCCCGTCCGACGAACAGCCAGATCAGGTTCGGCGCCAGCGCCATCAGCACATAGTCGGCGGCGAGCCCGAAATTCGACAGCAACACCACCGGACGGCGGCCGAAGCGATCGGACAGTGCGCCCAGGATCGGCGAGCAGACGAACTGCATCAAGGCCCAGATCGAGCCGAACACCCCGAAGATGCGTGCGGCGTTGGCGGTGTCGTTGCTGACGAAGCCCTCGATCAGCTTGGGCAGGATCGGGATGATGATCCCGAGCGCGAGCATGTCGAGCAGCAACGTGATGAAGATGAAGATCACCGCGCCGCTGCGCGGTTGCGAAACCGACATTGCGTCAGTTCGCGCCTCTCCGCTCACGACGGCCGCTTGCGCTTGTGGGCGAACGGATTGGCCTTCTCGCGCAGCGTGATCCGGATCGGCGTGCCAGGCAGATCGAAGGTCTCGCGCAGCGAGTTGGTGAGGTAGCGCAGATAGGATCGCGGGATCGCATCGGCGCGCGAGCAGAACAGCACGAAGCTCGGCGGCCGCGCCTTGACTTGCGTGATGTAGTTCAGCTTCAGCCGGCGGCCCGAGACGGCCGGCGGCGGGCTGGCCTGGATCGCCTGCTCGAACCAGCGATTGAGCGCTGCAGTCGGCAAGCGCCGGTTCCAGACCGCGTAGGCCTCCTGGATCGCAATCATCAGGCGGTCGATGCCCTCGCCCATCAGGCCGGAGACGGCGACGATCGGTGCGCCCTTGACCTGCGGCAGCCAGTGATCGGCATCGGTGCGCAGCGCCGAAATCTGGTTCGGCTTGCGCTCGACCAGGTCCCATTTGTTGACCGCGAGCACGATGGCGCGGCCTTCGCGCTCGATCAGGTCGGCGATGCGCAGATCCTGCTCCTCGAACTTGTTCTGTGCGTCCATCATCATCACGACGACTTCGGCGAAGCGCACCGCGCGCAGCGCGTCCGCCACCGACAGTTTCTCCAACTTCTCCTCGATCCGCGCGCGGCGACGCAGTCCCGCGGTATCGAACACGCGGAAATCGCGGCCCTTCCAGTTGATCTCGACCGCGATGGAATCGCGCGTGGTGCCGGCC
>DASVOL010000395.1:0-6394 GCA_036383375.1 Bradyrhizobium sp.
GGCGGCGTCGGCACCACGAGCGCCTTGGTGTTAACGTCGGTCAGTGGCGGCACCGGAACCGCCGGGACGGACGCTCTCAGTTTTGCGTCGGGTGGCGGTGGCGGTGGCGCTGGCGTGTACTTCACCGGAGCCACGAACCTCAGCATCTCGGGTGCGGCTGCGATAGTCACAGGCGGTGACGGCGGAGGCGGCGGAGCCGGCAACCCCGGCTTTTCGTCGTCGAATGGCGGTGGAGGCGGCGGCGGCGGCGCGGGTGTGATTGTCAACGCGATCGGCCGGAGCGTGTTCAACAGCGGCACGATCGCGGGAGGGAATGGCGGCGCCGGCGGCGGGGGCGGAAATCCCGGCGGCGGCGGTGGCGGCGGCGACGGCCTGCTGTCGCTCACCTTCAACACGACCATCACCAACTCTGGCAGTATCACCGGCGGCAAGGGCGGCAGCGGCACAGCCGGTCTCGCCGGCAGTTCCACCGCCGGCGACAGCGGCGCGGGGATCAACCTGGCCGGCGGCACCGGCACGGTGTTCAACAACACCGGCGCCACCATTGCGGGCGGCAACGCGAACGGCGGGGCCGCCGGCGTCGGCATCATGACCAACGGCCTCGCCACCATCACCAACCAAGGCACGATCAGCGGTGGTCTCAACAATGATGGCGTGACCCACGCGGCCGCAATCCGGTTCGGCGGAACCAACAACGGCCTGAACATTGCTGCCGGCTCGACCATCATTGGCGACATTCAACTGATCACCAACGCCACCGCGACCATCGCCGCAGTGACTACCCCGGCGACGCTTGGCAACAACATCGCGCTGGGATCCGGTTCACTCGTCACCCTCGACACGGGCAACCAGAGCCTTTCGGTTTCGGGGGTGGTGTCCGGCGCCGGCGGCGTGGTTGTGAACGTGAATGGCGCTGGGCCCGTCGTCGGCACGATCACGCTGTCAGGGAACAATAGTTACTCCGGCGGAACGACGCTGACGAGAGGAACGCTCTCGGTGTCATCGGACACCAATCTCGGCGCGTCGTCGGGCGCCCTCACCTTCAATGGCGGGACGCTGCAGGTGACCGGAACGACCTACACCGGCACGTCGCGAACCATCAACTGGGGCGGCGGTGGCTTCGACATCGCCAATGCCGCGAACAATTTCAGCGTCAGCCAGTCGTTGACGGGCAACGGCGCGCTGACCAAGGCCGGCGCCGGAACGCTGACCCTCACCGGCAGCAACAGCTATGTCGGCGGCACCACGATCGCAGCCGGCACACTGCAGCTTGGCAACGGCAGCACCACCGGCTCGATCACCGGCGACGTGGTGAACAACGGCGTTCTCGCGGTGAACCGCTCCAACTCCTATACGCTTGGCGGCAACATCTCTGGCAGCGGCGCCTTCGTGCAGAGCGGCCCCGGCACCACGATTCTGACCGGCACCAACAGCTACGGCGGCGGCACGACGCTCGCAGCCGGCATATTGTCGGTTTCGTCCGACACCAACCTGGGTGCCGCGGCTGGCGCCCTCACCTTCAGCGGCGGCACCTTACAGGTGACCGGCACGACCTTCACCGGCACATCGCGAACCATCAACTGGGGCGGCGGCGGCTTCGACATCGCCAATGCAGCGAACAATTTCAGCGTCAGCCAGTCGTTGACGGGTAACGGCGCGCTGACCAAGGCCGGCACCGGAACGCTGACCCTCACCGGCAGCAACAGCTATATCGGCGGCACCACCATCTCCGCCGGCACACTTCAGCTTGGCAACGGCAGCACGACGGGCTCGATCACCGGCGACGTGGTGAACAACGGCATTCTGGCGGTGAACCGCTCCAACACCTACACCCTTGGCGGCAACATCTCGGGCAGCGGCGCCTTCGTGCAGAGCGGCCCCGGCACCACGATTCTGACCGGCACCAACAGCTACGGCGGCGGCACGACACTCACAGCCGGCATATTGTCGGTTTCGTCAGACACCAATCTCGGTGCCGCGGCAGGCGCCCTCACCTTCAGCGGCGGCACCCTGCAGGTGACCGGAACGACCTTCACCGGCACGTCGCGAACCATCAACTGGGGCGGCGGTGGCTTCGAAATCGCCGATCCAGCGAACAATTTCAGCGTCAGCCAATTGCTGACGGGCAACGGCGCGCTGACCAAATCCGGCGCCGGAACGCTGATCTTCACCGGCAACAACAGCTACACCGGCGGCACCACCATCGCCGCCGGCACACTGCAGCTCGGTAACGGCGGCACATCGGGCTCGATCGGCGGCGACGTGACGAACAATGGCACGCTCGCCGTCAATCGCTCCGACACGTACACGCTCGGCGGCGCCATCTCGGGCAACGGCGTGTTCTTGCAGGACGGCCCGGGCACCACCATCCTGACCGGCAACAACAGCTATCACGGCGGCACCACAATCTTCGCCGGCACGCTGCAGCTCGGTAACGGCGGCACCTCCGGCTCGATCACCGGCGACGTGATCAACAACGGCATCCTTGCGGTGAACCGTTCCGACATCTACACGTTCGGCGGCAACATCTCGGGCAGCGGCGCGTTCGTGCAGAGCGGCAGCGGCACCACCATCCTGAGCGGCACCAACAGCTATGGCGGCGGTACCACGCTCGCAGCCGGCATATTGTCGGTGTCATCCGATGCCAATCTCGGCGCGGCCGCCAGCGCCCTCAGCTTCGCCGGTGGCACGCTGCAGGTGACCGGCACAACCTTCACCGGCACGTTGCGAACCATCAACTGGGGTGGTGGCGGCTTCGACATCGCCGATGCAGCGAACAATTTCAACGTCAGCCAGTCGCTGACGGGCAACGGCGCGCTGACCAAATCCGGCGCCGGAACGCTGATCTTCACCGGCAACAACAGCTACACCGGTGGCACCACCATCGCCGCCGGCACACTGCAACTCGGCAACGGCGGCACCACCGGCTCCATCACCGGCGACGTGACCAACAACGGCACCCTCGCGGTGAATCGCGCCGGCACCTATACGCTCAGCGGCAACATCTCGGGTAGCGGTGCGTTCGCGCAACGCGGCATCGGCGCCACCATCCTGACCGGCACCAACACCTACACCGGCGGCACCACGATCGCCCAGGGTATGCTGCAGCTCGGTGACGGCGGCACCACCGGTTCGATCACCGGCGATGTCGTCAACAATGGCACGCTCGCCTTCAATCGCGTGGACGCTGTCGGTTTCACGGGCGCGATCAGCGGTACGGGCACTGTCGTCAAGCTCGGCCTCGGCACGCTGACCCTGAACGGCCAGTCCACCTATACAGGCGCGACCTTCGTCGACGCGGGCAAGCTCGTGGTCGGCGATGACACCCACGGCGGCGCGAGCCTCGCCAGCACCGTGACTGTCAACAATGGCGGCACGCTCGGTGGCATCGGCACCGTCGGCGGCATCACGGCCTATACCGGCGGCATCGTCGCGCCGGGCAATTCGATCGGCACTTTGAATGTCGCCGGCAACGTTTCCTTCGCGGCCGGCTCGATCTATCAGGTCGAAGCCAATGCGGCCGGGCAGTCCGACAAGATCGCGGCCAGCGGCACCGCGACGCTGGCCGGCGGCAATGTGCTGGCGCTGGCACAGACCGGCACCTATGCGCCGCAGACCGTCTACACCATCCTCACCGCGAATGGCGGCGTGAGCGGCACGTTCAGCAACGTCACGAGCAGCCTGGTCTTCCTCACCCCATCGTTGAGCTACGATGCCAATGACGTGTTCCTGACGCTCGCCCGCAACAACACCTCGCTCGCGAGCGTCGCGGACACACCGAACCAGATCGCTGTCGCCGGCGCACTGGACGCAAGCGGACAGCAGCGCGATCCGCTGATGATTGCCGTGCTGAACCAGAGCGCCGCCGGTGCGCGGCAGGCGTTCGATGCGCTGTCGGGCGAGGTGCAT
Organism: Bradyrhizobium sp.; assembly: GCA_036383375.1. Classification (GTDB taxonomy): domain Bacteria; phylum Pseudomonadota; class Alphaproteobacteria; order Rhizobiales; family Xanthobacteraceae; genus Bradyrhizobium. Next base: position 3,910 of record DASVOL010000395.1, read on the forward strand.
GCCAGCGCGCAGACCGCGATGCTCGATGATTCACGCTATCTGCGCGACGCGGTGCTCGGCCGGCTGCGGCAATCCTCGTTCGCCGACAGTGCGGGGCCGATGGCGGCGCTCAGCGCCGGCGGTCCGCAACTCGCGGCGATGGACTCGATGGCGGCCTCCTCCGCGCTCGCTTATGCCAACACCAGCCGGCCTGGCTTTCCGATCAAGGCGCCGCCGCTCGCCCGTCCCGCGCCGCTGCCGGACACGACATTCTGGGCGCAGGGCGTAGGCGCCTGGGGCCGGCTGAACGGTGACGGCAATGCAGCGGGCATGACGCGCGACCTCGCCGGCTTCTTCAGCGGCGTCGATCGCCGCTTCGCGCCGAACTGGATCGCCGGCATCGCCGGCGGCTACACCAGTTCGTCCCTGCGCATCGGTGACCGCTCGAGCTCGGCCGATATCGAAACCGCGCACCTCGCCGGCTATGTCGGCGCGAGCTACGGTGCGTTCAATCTGCGCGGCGGTGCCGGCGCAAGCTTCAGCACGCTCGACACCAGCCGCTCGATCATCTTCCCCGGCTTCCTCGACAGCGCGCGCGCCCGCTATGACGCGACCACTGCGCAGGCGTTCGGCGAGGTCGGCTACGGCGTCAACCTCGGCAAGGTCGCTGTCGAGCCGTTCGCGGGCCTCGCCTGGGCTCATCTCGACACCGATGGTTTTGCCGAGACCGGCGGCAGCGGCGCTGCTGCACTGCGCGGGGCCGGCGGCAATCAGGATGTCGGTTATTCCTCGCTCGGCGCCCGGATCGCGACGAGCTTCGCCCTGACGGGCGGTATGCAGCTGACGCCGCGGGCGTCGGTGGCCTGGCAGTACGCCTTCGGTGACGTGACGCCGACCGCGGCGCTTGCGTTCCAGAATCTCGGAACCGGTTTCACGGTGGCCGGCGTGCCGCTGGCGCGCAACGCGGCGCTGGTCGAGGGCGGGCTCGACCTGCGGGTCACGCCCCAGGCCAGCGTCGGCATCGCCTATGTCGGCCAGCTCGCCGACCGGGTACAGGATCACTCGATAAAGGCCAGTTTTAGTTGGAAATTCTGACCCCAAGGGTCCCGTGCGTCCCGCTTCCCTCGCCCTCCGGTCTGGGATGCCAACCGGCCCGCATTGTTGCATTGCACAATCTGAAATGCTGCTATGCAAACAAGTCCGTTGCCTCTGGCATCTGGTATACATAATTTGGCGGCAGATGATGAGCCGGCCCGTTGCTGGCCCTCCAGCGAAAGGGGACACCAATGTCCAAGACCACCGCACTCACGCTCGCGCCCTCCTCCACCCTGTTCGGCCGCCTGATGGCCACGATCGACCGCCTGCTGATGAAGAGCGCGGAGATCTCCAACCGCAATGGCGACCTGCCGCGCTTCGGCCTCTGACGCAGAAGGATTCGGCGCGCGCTGCACCGAGACGTTCGTCGCAAGATGCGACCCGACATTGAACCTTCGACCAATGGCCCCGATTTTCGGGGCCATTTTTTTGCGCGCTGAATTACTCTCGTTGCGGTGACCGCCTTCAGTGCTCTGCGGCATATGCGCACGCGACCTCCGCGACAGCTTGAACCTTGGCATATCAAATACCAAGATGATCGAGCCGCGCCACAAGCAGAATGACAAAGCGCGCACTGGGAGGATCAATGTCGGACATGGTTCAGGCAACTGCGGCCCCCGCGGCCGCGCGTGTCAGCGATACCTATCGCTGGACGCAACTTGCGATCGGCGTCGCCGCGATGGTGATGATCGCAAACTATCAATACGGGTGGACGTTCTTCGTCCCCGACATCCAGAAGAAGTTTGGATGGGATCGCGCATCGATCCAGTGGGCCTTCACGCTGTTTGTGCTGTTCGAGACCTGGCTGGTGCCGGTCGAGGGCTGGTTCGTCGATAAATACGGTCCGCGGCTCGTCGTGCTGATCGGCGGCATTCTCTGCGCGATCGGGTGGGCGATCAACGCGCAGGCGACCTCGCTGAACGGCTACTATCTCGGCATGATCATCGCCGGCATCGGCGCCGGCGGCGTCTATGGCACCTGCGTCGGCAACGCGCTGAAATGGTTTCCCGACAAGCGCGGGCTTGCGGCGGGCATCACCGCAGCCGGCTTCGGCGCGGGCTCCGCGCTGACGGTGGCGCCGATCCAGGCGATGATCAAGGACTCCGGCTTCCAAACCACCTTCCTCTATTTCGGTCTCGGCCAGGGCATCATCATCGTGCTGCTCGCCTTCTTCCTGCTCGCGCCGAAGGCCGGCCAGGTGCCGGCGGTCGTGGCCAATGCCAACATCATCCAGACCCGGCGCAACTATCAGCCGACCGAAGTGCTGCGACAGCCGATCTTCTGGCTGATGTACTTCATGTTCGTGATCGTCGGCGCCGGCGGCCTGATGGTGACGGCAAACCTGAAGCCGATCGCGGCCGACTGGAAGATCGACAACGTGCCAGTCACGCTGTTTGCGGTGACGATGACC
>DASVOL010000396.1:0-6351 GCA_036383375.1 Bradyrhizobium sp.
CTTGCTGGCCGCCATCGCATTCTCCGTCGCTATTTCATGTCGGAGGCGACCTGAACCTTGAGCATCTTGTCAGGGTCGGTCACGGTGCCGCTGGATGATCCGGGCGGCGCCTTCTTGAGCTTGTCGACGACGTCCATGCCCTGCACGACCTGGCCGATCACGGTGTACTGGTTGTTCAGGAACGACGCATCGCCGAAGCAGATGAAGAACTGCGAATTGGCGGAATCGACGCTGTCGCCACGCCGCGCCATGCCGACGGTGCCGCGCTTGAACGGCACGCTCGAAAATTCCTGCTTCAGGTTCGGATATTTCGAGCCGCCGGTGCCGTTGAAATTCTGGCCGTCGCCGGTCTGCGCCATGAAGCCATCCATCACGCGGTGGAACGGCACGTTGTTGTAGAAGCCGTCGCGCGCGAGTTGCTTGAGCCGCTCGGCATGCTTGGGCGCGAGATCGGTGCGAAGCGCGATGACGATGCGGCCCTTGGTGGTGTCGATCACGAGCGCATTGCTCTTGTCGAGATTGGCGGGCAGCGATTGCGCCAGCGCCGGGACGGCAAAGACGAGCGCGGTAAGGAAGGCAAGCAGGCGGATCATGGAAACTCCGGATGGCTTCTTTAGGGATTTTCGAACTCTCCGGGCCGCGATGGTTTATCGCAGAACCCGTTACAACTTTTACGAAGGCTTTTGTTGCCGGCGCCTGATTTTCGAAAAGGCGGCGCCTCTCGCGCAACTCGCACGGCCCTCCCGGTCCGCACCACCAGCTATGTGGCGAATTTGGCCTTCAGGCTGGCCGCAACCGAGGCCGGCACAAAGGCCGACACGTTGCCGCCCATGCCGGCGATCTGGCGCACCAGTGTGGCGGTGATCGGGCGGACCGCGACCGACGCCGGAACGAACACGGTATGCACCTCGGGCGCCATCGCCTCGTTCATGCCGGCCAGCTGCATCTCGTAGTCGAGATCGGTGCCGTCGCGCAGGCCGCGAATCATGATGGTGGCGCCGAGCTTGCGCGCCGCCGTCACCGTCAGATTGTCATAGGTGGTGCAATCGAAGGCGCAGCCCGCCTGCTGGGCGATCGGGCCGCACACCTCGCGCAGCATGTCCAACCGCTCTTCGGTCGAGAACAGCGGCTTTTTGCCGGCATGGATGGCGACGGCGACGACCAGGCGGTCGCACAGGCCGACGGCCTGCCGGACCACGTCCAGATGGCCGTTGGTGACGGGATCGAAGGAGCCGGGATAGAGCGCGATACGGGACATGGTCCCTCCTAACCCGCCCGGCTCTCCCCGGCAAGCCGCCCGGGTTCCACCCGTCGAACGAAATAAATCTCACCTCGTCCAGTGAACGAGTTCTGGGATGCCAGCGTCTACGTGGGTGAATGTTTCGTCGGCCGCTGGCGGACGAAACAAAACCGGCCGGCGATGAAACCATTTTCCACCCGGGCGAAGACGCCAGGAAACGGTCGGCCGGTAGACATTGGACAACGAAACGACGGGCCCGGGGGGCCCGATCATATGGGGACCGTCATGATCAAGGCACTTTCCGCTATCTCCGTTGCCGCGTTCATTGCCGCCGCACTCACCGTCTTGCCGGGCTTTGCGCCGCAGGTCGCAGCTTCCACCCCGCAACCGCTGGCCAAGAGCGATCGTCTCGACGTCCACCCGGTCGGCAAGGACTGCTCGCAGCAGGCCTGGCCGAATTTCGAGGCCTCCTGCCTGCGCAGCGCCGGCAACAAGACGGTGGTTCGCGAAGCCCGCCTTGTCACTGCCGATCGCACCCCGTAGGTGATTTGAGGACACTCGGCGCTGGTCGAGGTGCAGACGACGAATCCCGACAATTTGCATGGGGCGTTGGCAAAACATCGAAAACAACCCCATGCACAGTAGCCGCCCATCGCAGCGACCCGAAGCGATCGCCTTGCCGCTCCGGCGCGATCGGACCGGAAGCCCGCCTCGTCACCGCCGACCGCACTCCGTAGTCACTTCTGACCCGCAAAGGGGTCACTTCCGGCCGTCACACGAATCCCAATGGTAATTTGCGACGTCCCGTCGCAGACTATCGTCTAAGGCGCCCGACCGGATGACCCGGCGGGCGCAAGCCATCAGGGGATTGCCGTGACCAGTACGCCCGCCATCGTTTCTTCTGGCCATCCTCCAACCAGTCCGATTCCGGTTGCCGTCACGCTCGGGGCTCTCGGCGTCGTCTATGGCGACATCGGCACCAGCCCGCTTTACGCCCTGAAGGAAGCCGCCAAGGCCGCTGCCCATGGCGGGCCGCTCAGTCAAACTGCCGTGCTGGGCACGGTCTCACTGATCCTGTGGGCGCTGATCCTCATCATTTCAGTCAAATACGCCATGCTGATCCTGCGCGCGGACAACCGCGGCGAAGGCGGCATCGTCGCACTGCTGGCGCTGCTCTCGGCACGCAACGCGGCGCCCGGCACCTGGCGCGCCCATTTGCTGGTCGTCGGCCTCATCGGCGCCGCTTTGCTCTATGGCGACGGTGCGATCACGCCGGCCATTTCCGTGTTGTCCGCGATCGAAGGCCTGAAAGTCGACGCGCCCTCGCTGACGCCGGCGGTGGTGCCGCTCACGGTCGTGATCCTGATCGGCCTGTTCTTCATGCAGAAGCAGGGCACGGGCTTCATCGGCAAGATCTTCGGCCCGGTGATGCTGTTCTGGTTCGCCGTGCTCGCAGCGCTCGGCATTCACGGCATCGTCAAGGCGCCCGGCGTGCTGGTTGCGCTGAGCCCGTTCTATGCGTTCGATTTCCTGATCCATCAGGATTTTCACGTCAGCTTTGCCATCCTCGGCGCCGCGTTCCTCGCCGTCACCGGCGGTGAGGCGATGTATGCCGACATGGGGCATTTCGGCCGCTTCCCGATCCGGCTCGCCTGGTTTGCGATCTGTCTGCCCGCGCTGGTCCTGAACTATTTCGGCCAGGCGGGCGAACTGATCAACGACCCGACCTCAATCGACAACCCGTTCTTCCAGCTCGCCCCCGACTGGGCACATTACCCGCTCGTCCTGCTCGCGACCGTTGCCACCGTGATCGCCTCGCAGGCGATCATCTCCGGCGTGTTCTCGCTGACCCAGCAGTCGATCCAGCTCGGCTTCCTGCCGCGGATGCATATCCGCCACACCACGAGCGATGCGATCGGACAGATCTACGTGCCGCTGGTCAATTGGCTGCTCGCGGCCGGCACGCTCGGCGCCGTGCTCGCCTTCGGCACCTCGGACGCGCTGGCCGGCGCCTACGGCATCGCGGTGTCGCTGCTGATGGCGATCACCACACTGCTCGCGGCACTGGTCGCGATCCAGTGGGGCTATTCGCCGATCATCGTGATCGCGGTGAACGGCTTCTTCTTCATCATCGACGCGATCTTCTTTGCGGCGAACACCGAGAAACTGTTCGAGGGCGGCTGGTTCCCGCTGCTGCTTGCGGCCGCGGTGGCGTTCCTGATGCTGACCTGGCGCGGCGGCGTCAAGCTGGTCGAAAAGGCCCGCGCCAAGCTGCGCCAGCCCGAGGAGGATCTGATCGAGACCGCGGTCAACAAGTGCAGCGCTCGCCTGCCCGGCACCGCCGTGTTCCTGGCCTCGGCTCCCAACGGCGTGCCGCTGGCGCTGACCCAGTTCGTCAAACACAATCACGTGCTGCATCAGAGGGTGCTGTTGGTCACCGTGCAGATCGAGGAGCGGCCGCGGATTCCCGACGAGGAACGCGTCGACGTGATCGAGATCAGCCCGGGGATCACCCGGATCATCCTGCACTACGGCTTCATGCAGTATCCGACGATCTATGAGGGGCTGCAGCTCGCCTGCCAGCAGAGCAAGCTGCCCGGCATCGATCTGTCAGACGTGACCTACTATATCGGCCGTGAGACCATCATCCCGCGCGAGGACGTTCCGGGCATGTGGGTGTGGCGGGAATCGCTGTTCGCCTTCCTGCAACGCAACGCCGAGCGCTCGGCGGCCTTCTTCGGCGTGCCGACCGGTCAGGTCGTGGAGTTCGGCACGGAGATCGAGATTTGATCGAATGGCTTGCGTGGCCCGGATGAAGCAAAGCGCAATCCGGGACAACCTGCACCACATCGCAAGAAGCTCGGATTTCGCTCCGCTGTATCCGGGCCACGATAACCGGCAATGCCCGACGATCCGCCTCTTCAGCTGGAGCCGCGACTGGCGATCTCGATCGACAAGGCCCAGGCGATCATCGATCGTGTTGCGCGACGCTGGCGCGTGGCGGGCATCACCGAGCTGCGCGGCGGCGAGATCAGCACGATCCTCGAGATCGCGCTGACGGACGCACCGAGCTGCATCCTCAAGGTCTACCCCGCCGAGCTGCATTGGAAGATGGCGAAGGAGGTCTACGTCCACGGACTGTTGCGCAACGTCGATATCCCCGTCCCGCGCATTCTCCTCGCCGACGACACCGGTTCGGTGATCGATCTCAGCTTCGTGCTGATGAGCAAGCTCGACGGTGTCGAGCTCAGCCGGCGCGATCCGGAGCTGAGCCACCAAGAGCAGTTTGCGATCTTTGCCGCGATGGGCGCGGCGCTGCGCAGGATCAACGAGATCACGCTCGACAGCTTCGGCTATATCGGCCCGAACGGGGTGTGGACGTCGCACAAGACCAATCGCGCATGTCCGCGCGGTTCGACAGCAAGCTGACCGAGTTTTGCTCGCGCGGCGGCGACGCGTCGTTGGCCGAGCAGCCCCGCGCCGGCATCGCCGCCCGCGCGCACCTGCTCGACGCCGCCGACCGGCCCCGCCTCTGCCACTACGATCTCCATGCCGGCAACGTGCTGGTGACGCCGGAAGGCAGGCCGCAACTCTGCGGCATCGTCGATTTCGAGAATGCGACCGCCGGCGATCCCCTGATGGATATCGCCAAGGCGCTATACTACTTCACGCCAAAGGATGCATCGCGACGCGCCGGCTTGCTCGCCGGCTATGGCGCGCTTCACCGCCCCGACTGGGAGGCCACGATCGCGCTCTACCGGCTCGCCTCGACGCTGGAGCTGTGGTGCTGGTTCGCGCAGATCGGCAAAACGGATGCGCTGACCGGCCTCACCAGAGAGCTCGAGAATTCGACCGGTCAGGGCGTGGCTTATTGACCGAAATCGGACGCAGCCATCCGGGCGCCTTTGGGTCTATTCGCCCGCCGCGAGACGACGCTCGCCGGATGCGGTCAGGCCGAGTTCGCCGAGCCGTCTGACTGCGTAGCCGAGACCGACAAGGCGCTCCCCGTGCGACTGGGGAATCTCCCGTTGGGCTTCGCCCTTGCCGACCTCGACCAGGGAGGCGAACTCGTCCGGGCTGAGGACTTGGGGATCATCTGTCATGACGTGACCTCGTCGGTCCAGACCTTGAACGAAACCAGCGTGTTTGGCCCAAACGTCTGAGTGATCGGAACGTCGGAGGCATCCCGTCCCTGCGCGATCAGAACCCGGCCGATCCTCGGCACGTTGTTGCGCGGATCGAACATATGCCAGCGGCCGCCGATATAGGCCTCGAACCAGCCGGCGAAATCACCGGCCGCCCAGGGCAGCGGGGTGCCGATGTCGCTGAGATAGCCGGCGCAATAGCGCGCCGGAATGTTCATGCAGCGGCAGAAGGCAATAGCCAGATGCGCGTAGTCGCGGCACACGCCCTTGCCGTCGTCGAAGACCTCCCGCGCCGTCTTGGTGGCGCGGGCGTGCTCGTAGCCGAAACCGATGTGGTGATGAACGAAATCGCAAATGGCCTGGACCCGCGGCCAGCCCGGCGGCGTGCCCTCGAACAACTTCCATGCGACTTCCGAAAGCCGGTCGGTCTCGCAATAGCGGCTGCCCAGCAGATAGACCAGCGTATCCGCCGGCAAGTCCTCGACCACGTGCTGACCGGCCGAAGCAAACACCGGATCAGGCTCGCCGCTGTCGCGCACGACACCGTCGGCCGCCAGGCGCATCGGACCGGCCGGTGCAACGATACGGCTACACCAATTGCCGAATCCGTCGCGATACGGCGTGATCGGCACAGCCGGGCTGGTGGTCAGGTGGTCGGGGACGATGATATCGGACGCGCGCGTGAAGTGCGTGCCCAGCACCATGATCATGGGCGTCGGCTGCGGGAACTCGTAGTGCATTTCGAATCCGACGCGAAGCTTCATTCGAAATACATTCCTGTTTGTGCTCCCGACATGGCAACGATGCGGTCGAATACAAGGTACGATCGGCCTGATCGGACAAATACCCGTATCGCGCGAGAAAGTGCTGGCTATTTGCTGCAATCACGCGCAGGAACGACGACGCTTGCCGACTGGCGCGGCTTTCCAGCGCGAGGCGAAGCCGACGAAGTTCCAGTCGGGTGGT
>DASVOL010000397.1:0-3429 GCA_036383375.1 Bradyrhizobium sp.
GAGGCCGATCCGCCGGATCGCCCGCCGCAGCGTCGCTGGCATCGCACCGGCCGAACCATGCGACCGGACATCGTGGTAATGGAGCAAGGTCATGTCCCACCTTCCTGTAGGCGGCGCGCGCGAGCGCACCGCGTCACGCCAGAACATGCTGGGACGGCCGTAGGAATTCGAGAGGACCCGCAGCCCTGTCACATAGCCGCGGCATAAGCGGCCCGGCGGTGTCCGGTGCTTCGCAGCCATGGTGCAAATCGCGGTATTTTGGACAATTTTGCGCACGACGGGCTGTGCCCGAAGCCGGTTTACCGTCGGCGGCAAGACCGGTAACCTCGCCTCCCAATGCGACGTGGAGAGTGGCGATGCGCCCCAAGGATCAGATCAACTGGATGCTGACGGATGCGATCGAGGCGCTCGCCCGCGCCGAACGGTTGCACCAGAGCTTCCTCAATTTGCACCCGCGCGCGGGCGGCAGCGAGCCGAGCTGGGAACCGCCGATGGACGTGATCGAGACCGAGGAGGAAATCCTGATCCTGGTCGCGCTGCCGGGGGTCGACCCCGACGAGGTCGAGGCCGCGCTCGACGGCGGCACGCTGGTGATTTCCGGCCGCCGTACCCTGCCCGCTGAGCTGCGCAACGCACGCATCCTGCGCCTCGAGCTGCCGCAGGGCCGCTTCGAGCGCCGTATCGCGCTGCCGACCGGCCGCTACACCATCAGCCGCTTTGCCGCGCATGGCTGCGTCGGCCTGCGGCTCGGAAAATCGAGCTGAGGGATTTCGACATGGCCGCTTCAGACATTTCAAATCCGGCGAACTCGGCGCCGATCCCGAGCGACGCGACGATCATCGTCCCGGTGCGCAACACCGTGCTGTTTCCGGACGTCATCATTCCGATCACGATCGCGCGCGCGACCTCGATTGCCGCCGCCCAGCAGGCGGTGCGCGAGCAGCGGCCGATCGGCATCCTGCTGCAGCGTGATCCCGAGACCAACGATCCCGGCCCCGACGGGCTCTATCGTGTCGGCACCGTCGCCAACATCGTGCGCTATATCACCGGCGCCGACGACAGCCACCACCTGGTCTGCCAGGGCGTGCAGCGCATGCGCGTGCTCGACTATCTGCCCGGCACGCCGTTCCTCGCCGCCCGCGTGCTGCAGATTCCCGAGCCGACCACCACCTCGCCGGAGATCGAGGCGCGCTTCCTCAATCTGCAGCGCCAGGCGCTGGAGGCCGCACAATTGCTGCCGCAGACGCCGCCCGAGCTGATCGCCGCGCTGCAGGGCACGACCTCGCCGGCGACGCTCGCCGACCTTGCGACCTCCTACATGGACATCAAGCCGGCGGAGAAGCAGGACATCCTGGAGACGGTCGATCTCGTGGCGCGGATGGACAAGGTCTCGCGACATCTCGCCGAGCGCATCGAGGTGCTGAGGCTGAGCCAGGAGATCGGGCAGAAGACCAAGGCGGTGTTCGACGAGCGACAGCGCGAGGCGATCCTGCGCGAGCAGATGGCGACCATCCAGCGCCAGCTCGGCGAAGGCGACGGCAAAGCCGCCGAAGTCGCCGAGCTGACCAAGGCGATCGCCGAGGCCAAGATGCCGCCGGAGGCCGAGAGCCAGGCGCAGAAGGAATTGCGCCGCTACGAGCGGATGCCGGAGGCGGCGGCCGAATCCGGCATGGTGCGCAGTTATCTCGACTGGCTGATCGACCTGCCCTGGAGCATTCCCGAGGAGAAGCCGATCGACATCGCCGAGGCGCGCAAGATCCTCGACCAGGACCACTATGGCCTGGAGAAGATCAAGAGCCGCATCATCGAATATCTCGCGGTGCGCAAGCTCGCGCCCGGCGGCAAGGCGCCGATCCTCTGCTTCCTCGGCCCGCCCGGCGTCGGCAAGACTTCGCTCGGGCAGTCGATCGCGCGCGCGATGTCGCGGCCGTTCGTGCGTGTCTCGCTCGGCGGCGTGCATGACGAGGCCGAGATCCGCGGCCATCGCCGCACCTATATCGGCGCGCTGCCCGGCAACATCATCCAGGCGATCAAGAAGGCCGGCGCGCGCAATTGCGTGATGATGCTGGACGAGATCGACAAAATGGGCCGCGGCATCCAGGGCGACCCGTCGGCCGCGATGCTAGAGGTGCTCGACCCCGAACAGAACGGCACGTTCCGCGACAATTACCTCGGCGTGCCGTTCGATCTCTCGCGCGTCGTCTTCATCGCCACCGCCAACATGCTCGACGGCGTCCCCGGGCCGCTGCTCGACCGCATGGAGCTGATCAGCCTTCCCGGCTACACCGAGGACGAGAAGCTCGAGATCGCCAAGCGCTATCTGGTGCGCCGCCAGCTCGAGGCCAACGGGATCAAGGCCGAGCAGGTCGAGATCGAACCGGACGCATTGCGGCTGATCATCAAGAGCTATACCCGCGAGGCCGGCGTCCGCAATCTGGAGCGCGAGATCGGCAAGGTGCTGCGCAACGTCGCGGTGCAGATCGCCGATGGCAGCACCAGCCATGTCACCATCGCACCGAAGGACATCATCTCGCTGCTCGGCCAGCCGAGGTTCGAGAACGAGATCGCGATGCGCACCAGCATCCCCGGCGTTGCCACCGGCCTTGCCTGGACGCCGGTCGGCGGCGACATCCTGTTCATCGAGGCCTCGCGCACGCCGGGCCGCGGTGCGCTGATGATCACCGGACAGCTCGGCGACGTGATGCGCGAGAGCGTGCAGGCCGCGTTGACCTTGGTGAAGAGCCGCGCGACGCAACTCGGCATCGATCCCGCCGTGTTCGAGAAGAGCGACATCCACGTCCACGTTCCCGCCGGCGCCACGCCGAAGGACGGCCCGAGCGCAGGCGTCGCGATGTTCACCGCCCTCACCTCGCTGTTGACCGATCGCACCGTGCGCAGCGACACCGCGATGACCGGCGAGATCTCGCTGCGCGGCCTTGTGCTGCCGGTCGGCGGCATCAAGGAGAAGGTGGTCGCCGCCGCGGCCGCCGGCCTGACCCGGGTGATGCTGCCGGCGCGCAACAAGCGCGACTACGACGACATCCCGGCCGGCGCCCGCGCCAAGCTGGAGTTCATCTGGCTGGAGCGCGTCGACGAGGCGATTGCGGCGGCGCTCGAGCCCGCCAAGGCGACACCCGCCGCGGCAGAGTGAGACCATCGCCGGCGGGTTAGGGATGATCTGGAAGAGTGCTTTCCTTCGCGACAGACGCGAAGGTGTCAGCGCGAGATCATGCTCAAAGCAGAAGATTGAGTGCGATGACGATTCAAAGAGAAGTCATCACGCCCCCTCTCCAACGCCAGCAGTGCTTCGGCCAACTACTTGACCCTACGCCCCTTGAAAAAGCCGGCGTTGGTTGTGTTCTGCTTGACGTTGGCGGTGTCGCCTTGCTCCGCAAAGTTATCGACCGCCTTCTTCGATGAGGTATCCTT
>DASVOL010000398.1:0-8443 GCA_036383375.1 Bradyrhizobium sp.
GGTCGATGCCGCCGCCGAGCGAGGTCGCGCGCTTGTGGGCGACCGCGCCGTACAGCTTGTCGGCCGCGTCGGCGAACAGCTTGACGCCGTCCTTGACCAGCTCCTCGGTGATCGCATCGAGCGAGATGCCGGACTTCTCCAGCTCCTCCAGCACGTGGCGGGCGTCCTCGACATTCTCCTCGAGGCTGTCGCGGACCTTGCCGTGGTCGCGGAACGCGTCGAGCGTTGCCGGCGGCACGGTGTTGACGGTGTCGGGGCCGATCAGCTCCTCGACATAGAGCACGTCGCTATAGTCCTTGTTCTTGGTGCCGGTCGACGCCCACAGCAGCCGTTGCGGCTTGGCGCCCTTGGCGGTGAGCTTGTCCCAGCGCGGGCCCGAGAACAGCCGCTTGTAGTCCTGGTAGGCGAGCTTTGCATTGGCGATCGCGACCTTGCCCTTGAGGGCGGCAAGCCGCTCCTTCTCGGACGGGTCGTTGGCGCGCGCGATCTTCTCGTCGAGCTGCTTGTCGACGGCCGAGTCGATGCGGCTGACGAAGAAGCTGGCGACGCTTGCGACATGGGAGGGGTCGCCGCCCTTGGCGACGTACTTCTCCAGGCCCTTGAGATAGGCTTCGGCGACCTGGCGATAGACCTTCTGCGAGAACAACAACGTGATGTTGATGCTGATGCCTTCACCGATCAGATACTCGATCGCCGGCAGACCCTCCGGCGTCGCCGGCACCTTGACCATCAGGTTCTTGCGGTGGACGTCCTTCCAGAGCCGTTCGGCCTCCACGATCGTGCCCTTGGTGTCCATCGCCAGATAGGGCGACACTTCGAGGCTGACGAAGCCGTCGCCGCCATGGCTCTGATCGTAGACCGGGCGCAGCACGTCGGCGGCATGTTGGATATCCGCGACGGCAAGGTGCTCGAACAGGTCGGCGACCGAGCGGTCGCCCTTCTTGAGGGCCTGGCCGATCGCCCCGTCATACTCGTCCGAACTGCCGATCGCCTTCTCGAAGATCGAGGGGTTGGACGTCACGCCTTTGACGCCGTCGGTCTCGATCAGCCGCTTCAGGTCGCCTTTGGCGACGAAGCCGCGGGCAAGGAAGTCCAGCCAGACGGCCTGGCGGTGATTTTCGAGTGCTTTGACGGGGTTCATGGGTGCCTGTTCTCGTTCGATCGAGGGTCGATTTTTGGGTTCCCGGGCAGCTTTCGGGGGTGGAGGGTGATTGTCAACATGGCTGGGGGCCCGGAGCGGACTATCAGCATTCCAAAGGGATAACGCCATTCACAACAGTTCGATCCCCTCGGACCGCGGGTGCGAGCAGACCCCGATCTCGGCACATTTTTATGACGCGTTGCGGAGCGCGGCCGCGCGGTCAGGGCCGCAGGTAGAGGTAGCCCTGGGATTGCAGCTCGGCGAGCCGGACCACGCCACCGCGCTCGGCGGCGACGAAGCCGGGGAGCAGGTCGGCGAGGGTGATGTTCTGCGATTTCATGGTGTTGCCGCAGGCGGCGAGTTCAATCCCGTCCTTCGTGAACTGCCCGACATGCTTCGACAGGTCGGGATTGGCGGCCGCCGAATGAAACGCCTTCAGCGCCTGGCCGTGCACCACGAGCGCGATCGTCACATTGCCGGGGCCGCCGACGCCGTCGAGATGGTTCTGGATGTTGCCGATCACGAAATTGACCTTGTCGAGGTCGTTGAGGTGATACGCCACCTTCAGCTTGCGAGGCGGTGCCTCGGTGGCGGCGTTCGCCCGTGACGCTGTCAAGGCAGCGCCGATCGCCGAGAGCGTGCCCCACAGGATGCGGCGTCGGTGCATGGCGTCCCTCGCGTATTCGTTCTCGACCGGAGCGAGCCTATCACTTGTGGCGGAGTGCAGCGAGTTCCTTGCGGTCGGTCACGAGTTCGGCGCATTCGCTTGGGGCCGCCCGATCGACGCGGAAGATCTTGTCGTCGGCGCCGGCAAGCAGCTCTTCGCTCGCCTCAACGTCGGGCTTGTTGCGATTCCACATCCTGATGCTGCTCAGGCGTGCGATCGCGGATTTGTCGTCCTTCGACAACGCCACGCTGATACCGCCGCCCTCGCAATCCACGCCGCATTCGAAGCGTATCTCGTGTCCGGATTCGGTCGCGACCGCGTGGTTGCAGTAGCCGCTGGAGTCGAAATTGCCGGGGCGGTGGCGGTAGGTGACGCCGAGCCGGAACGAGTAGTTGGTGGTCTTGTCCTCCGGCGCATCTTCGGCGGCGACGAGCAGCTTCATTGCGCTGACTTTCTGCTTCGGATGCTGCGCCAGATGATTTGCATCGTATCGCCGCACGAAGCAGGCAAACGCTTTCGCGCCGGGCGGGCCCGAGAACATCCTGTTGTCGAAGGCGGCCGCCAGGCCCTTATCGACCGCCTTGTCGACATCCTCCTGCGCCTGGACGGTTAACGACGCGCCGGCGCAGGCTGCGGCGGCGAGTGCGACAACGAGAAACGTCTGCTTCATGACCGCCTCGGGAATAGCCCGCGCCTTCAAGGTGTCATCTTTACAGCGCGGCAATGGTGCCGCGTGGAACTGCGCGGGCTCGTTGCCTTAGTCGCGGCGACAAGGAGGCACGTTCAACCTCGTCTGACAGTTTGTTCATGCGAGTCTGTGACGTGCACATCTTGACGCCAAGGCAGGACAGTCACACCTTTTCAGGGAAGCCAACGTTCATCGCCGGACGGGGAAGTTGCCCCGGTCGGATGTCCGCTTCAGAGGCCTGGGCCCCGGTAAACCACGGATGTGGCGAGGGGGTTACAGACACCAAAAACAAGGGGATATTGATGAACCATTAAGCTTCCTGCCTGTTGATAAGGCAGAGGCTGCACGCGCCGTGCATTGCCGAAGTGAGTCGGTCGAGTGTCCAATGGACCCAGCGCGCCGACGCTGATTCGATCCTAGGATGCTCTGGTTGCGACTCGTGTCAGTCGTGCGGCGATACATATCGTGGAGAGAGGGATCATGTACAACGATTCTTTGTTCAACGCCTTCGCAAGGTCGTTTGAAGCGCGAAGCCAGACCGACATGTCGATGGCCGAGTATTTGGAGTCGTGTCGAAGTGATCCGATGCGATACGCCAATGCGGCCGAGCGGTTATTAGCGGCAATCGGTGAGCCCCAGATGATCGACACGGCCAAGGACCCACGCCTTGGCCGTATCTTTTTGAACCGTACGATCAGGTCGTATCCGGCCTTCGCCGGTTTCTTCGGCATGGAGGACACGATCGAGCGCCTGGTCGGCTTCTTCCGTCACGCCGCGCAGGGCCTCGAGGAGCGCAAGCAGATCCTCTATCTGCTCGGACCGGTCGGCGGCGGCAAGTCTTCGCTCGCCGAGCGCATCAAGGCGCTGATGGAAATTCATCCGATCTACGTGCTGAAGGCAGGCGACGAGTTGTCGCCGGTGTTCGAGAGCCCGCTCGGGCTGTTCGACCCCGAACAACTCGGGCCGATGATCGAGGAGAAGTACGGCATTCCGCGCCGCCGGCTGAGCGGGCTGATGTCGCCCTGGGCCTACAAGCGGCTCGAGGCCTTCGGCGGCGACATCTCGCAATTCCGCGTCGCGCGCATCCAGCCCTCCCGGCTGCGCCAGATCGCGGTCGCCAAGACCGAGCCCGGTGACGAGAACAACCAGGACATCTCCTCGCTGGTCGGCAAGGTCGACATCCGCAAGCTCGAGACCTACGCCCAGAACGACCCCGACGCCTACAGCTATTCCGGCGGCCTCAACCGCGCCAACCAGGGCGTGCTCGAGTTCGTCGAAATGTTCAAGGCGCCGATCAAGATGCTGCACCCGCTGCTGACGGCGACGCAGGAGGGCAACTACATCGGCACCGAGAACATCGGTGCGATCCCGTTCACCGGCATCATCCTCGCGCACTCCAACGAAGCCGAGTGGCAGAGCTTCAAGACCAACAAGAACAACGAGGCCTTCATCGACCGCATCTGCGTCATCAAGGTCCCGTACTGCCTGCGGGTCACCGAGGAGCAGAAGATCTACGAGAAGCTGATCCAGAGCTCCGAGCTTGCCGCCGCGCCGTGCGCGCCGGCCACGCTGGAAACGCTGGCCCGCTTCTCGGTGATGTCGCGGCTGCGCAAGCACGAGAACTCGACGCTTTTCGGCAAGATGCGGGTCTATGACGGCGAGAGCCTGAAGGAATCCGATCCGAAGGCGCGCAGCGTGCAGGAATACAAGGACGCAGCCGGCGTCGACGAAGGCATGGACGGCGTCTCCACCCGCTTCGCCTTCAAGGTGCTGGCCTCGACCTTCAATCACGACACCACCGAGGTCGGCGCCGATGCGGTGCATCTGATGTATGTGCTGGAGATGGCGATCCGCCGCGAGCAGCTGCCTGACGAGACCGAGAAGCGCTATCTCGAATTCATCAAGGCCGACCTCGCGCCACGCTATGCCGAGTTCATCGGCAACGAGATCCAGAAGGCCTATCTGGAATCCTATTCCGACTACGGCCAGAACCTGTTCGACCGCTATGTCGACTATGCCGACGCCTGGATCGAAGATCAGGACTTCAAGGATCCCGACACCGGCCAGCTGATGAACCGTGAGCTGCTGAACCAGGAGCTCACAAAGATCGAGAAGCCGGCCGGCATTGCTAACCCGAAGGATTTCCGCAACGAAGTCGTCAAGTTCTCGCTGCGTTCGCGGGCGCACAATAACGGCAAGAACCCGAGCTGGACCTCCTACGAAAAGGTTCGCGACGTGATCGAGAAGCGGATATTCTCGCAAGTCGAGGATCTGCTTCCGGTCATCTCGTTCGGCTCCAAGAAGGACGGCGAGACCGAGAAGAAGCACGGCGAGTTCGTCGAGCGGATGGTGGAGCGCGGTTACACCGAGCGCCAGGTCCGCCGGCTCGTCGAGTGGTACATGCGGGTGAAGCAGGCCGGCTAGTGCACGATCCGGAAAGCCGGCAGCGGCTTTCCGTCTCGTCTCGTTCCGTCCAATAAGAATGCGATGCGACTGTCATGATCGCATCCGGTGTGAGGCAGATGCAACGTGGTCATGCATATCGTCGATCGGCGGCTGAATCCGGGTAGCAAGAGCCTGGAGAACCGTCAGCGCTTCCTGCGGCGCGCCAAGGCGCTGGTGCAGGGGGCCGTCAAGAAGTCGTCACAGGACCGGGACATCAAGGATGTCCTGGAGGGCGGCGAGGTGACCATCCCGCTGGACGGCATGGATGAGCCGCGGTTCCGGCGCGAGGGCGGCACGCGTGACATGGTGCTGCCGGGCAACAAGAAATTCGTCGAAGGCGACTGGCTGCAGCGCCCGAACCAGAGCGGTGCCAAGGGCTCCGGCGCGGGCGAAGGCGACAGCGAGGATGCCTTCCGCTTCGTGCTGAGCCGCGAGGAGTTCGTCGACCTCTTCCTCGACGACCTCGAATTGCCTGATCTTGCCAAGCGCAAGCTCGCGGAAACCGAGAGCGAGGGCATCCGGCGCGCGGGGTATGCGACCTCCGGCTCGCCCGCCAATATCTCGGTCAGCCGCACGGTGAGCCGGGCGCTGGCGCGACGTGTGGCGCTGCGCCGGCCGCGCAAGGACGAAATCGAGGCGCTGGAAGCGGAGCTTGCAGAGTGTGATGACGAGACGCGCCGCCGCGAACTGCTCACGCTGCTCGAAGCGTTGAAGGCCAAGGTCAAGCGGATTCCGTTCATCGATCCGATCGATATCCGCTATCGCCGCTTCGAGACGGTGCCGAAGCCGGTGGCGCAGGCCGTGATGTTCTGCCTGATGGACGTCTCGGGCTCGATGTCCGAGCACATGAAGGATCTGGCGAAGCGGTTCTACATGCTGCTCTACGTCTTCCTGAAGCGGCGCTACAAGCATGTCGAGATCGTGTTCATCCGGCACACCGACCGCGCCGAGGAGGTCGACGAGGATACGTTCTTCCATGGGCCGGCGTCCGGCGGCACGCTGGTGTCGAGCGCGCTGGTAGCGATGCACGACATCGTTCGAACCCGCTTCCGTCCCGCCGACTGGAACATCTACGCCGCGCAGGCCTCGGACGGCGACAACATGACCTCCGACAGCGGGGTGACCGGGCATCTCCTGACCGACAAGATCCTGCCGGTCTGCCAGTTCTTCGCTTATCTCGAGGTTGGCGAGGCCGCCAACTACACCTTCGACATGCCGGACTCCTCGCTCTGGACGCTGTATGAACGGCTGCGCAACGAGGGCCAGCCGCTGTCGATGCGCAAGGTGAGCGAGCGCGGCGAGATCTTCCCGGTGTTCCAGGACCTGTTCAAGCGCCGCACCAGTCAGGAAAGGGTATAGTTTAATGGGGTCTTCCGGCGAACTGCTGTTCGATGGCGCCGACTGGGATTTCCCGACGCTGCAGCGAATTCACGACGCCTGCGAGCAGATCGCGCGCAAGGAACTCGGGCTCGACGTCTATCCCAACCAGATCGAGGTGATCACCGCCGAGCAGATGCTCGACGCTTATTCGTCGGTCGGGATGCCGCTGTTCTACAAGCACTGGTCGTTCGGCAAGCAGTTCGCCTTCCAGGAAGCGTCCTATCGCAAGGGCCTGATGGGCCTCGCCTATGAGATCGTGATCAACTCCTCGCCGTGCATCTCCTATTTGATGGAGGAGAACACCGCGACGATGCAGACGCTGGTGATCGCGCATGCGGCGTTCGGGCACAATCACTTCTTCAAGAACAACTATCTGTTCAAGCAGTGGACCGATGCCGACGGCATCCTGGACTACCTGGAATTCGCCAAGGGCTACATCGCGGTCTGCGAGGATCGCCACGGCCGCGAGACGGTGGAGCGGACGCTCGATGCCGCGCATGCGCTGATGTCGCACGGCGTCGACCGCTATCCCGGCAAGAAGACGCTCGACCTGCGTGCCGAGGAAAAGCGCGCCGGCGAGCGCCGGCAGCACGAGGAGTCCGTGTTCAACGATCTGTGGCGGACGGTGCCGAACACCAAGGCCAAGAGCAAGGCGACGCTCTCCGCCGAGCGGCGCCGCGCGCTGCTCGGACTGCCGCAGGAGAATATCCTCTATTTCCTCGAGAAGACTGCGCCGCGCCTGGCGGGCTGGCAGCGCGAACTCATTCGCATCGTGCGTCACATCGCGCAGTACTTCTACCCGCAGGGCCAGACCAAGGTGATGAACGAGGGCACCGCGACCTACGTCCATTACCGCATCATGAGCCGGCTGCATCAGCAGGGCCGGATCACCGACGGCAATTTCCTCGAATTCCTGCAGTCGCACACCAATGTGGTGTTTCAGCCCGAGTTCGACGATCGCCGCTATTCGGGCTTCAATCCGTACGCGCTCGGCTTTGCCATGATGCAGGACATCGAGCGGATCGTGAAGACTCCGGAGGACGAGGACCGCGACTGGTTCCCCGACATTGCCGGCAAGGGCGACGTCGAGGGCGTGCTGCGCGACATCTGGAGCAACTACCGCGACGAGAGCTTCATCAACCAGTTCCTCTCCCCGGCGCTGATCCGGCGCTTCCGCATGTTCCATCTGCACGACGATCCCGCCGAAAGCCAGGGCATCAAGGTCGATGCGATCCATGACGAGCGCGGCTACCGCCGGGTGCGCCGCGAGCTGGCCCGGCAATACGACGTCGGTTTCGTCGACGCCAATATCGAGGTCATGGATGTCGATCTCGACGGCGATCGCCGCCTGATGCTGCGGCACACCACCGTGAAGGGTGCACAGCTCAACGAGACCGATACGCGGCGCGTGCTGCAGCATCTCGCCGATCTGTGGTCCTACGACGTGGCCCTCACCGAACTCGACGGTACCGACAAGGTGCTGAAGGAATATGTCGTCAGCCCGCGCGCGGCTGCGGTCGCTGCCTGAGGATAACGTTCTCGCTGACATGAGCGCGGCGTACACCGCCGCGCGGAAGGCGAGTCTTGCATGATGAACCTTCGTGTCCATCGGAGGCCCGCATCGCGAACATCCCGGCAACATTCCAGATTTTGAATCGCATCATGTTCCACGCGCGAACGTGATTGCCGGCATGCGGAAATCTCATTGATGTCCTCTTGGTGATTGCCTGCGCGGGCGCGATTGATAAGGTGCGCCGCGTCAAGAAAACCAAGAAAAGGATACGCTCTTGTCAACTCGCTCTCGTCTCGCGGGCTTTCTCGCCCTTACCACACTGACGGCATCATCGATTCCGCCGTCCATCGCAGCAGATTCCGCAATCAAGATCGGAAACACCGCACCCTATAGCGGCCCGGCGTCCGCCTACGGCACGATCGCGCGCGCCGAGGCCGCGTATTTCCAGATGCTCAACGACCAGGGCGGCATCACTGGCCGCAAGATCGAGTTCGAGAGTCTCGACGACGCCTATTCGCCATCGAAGACCGTCGAGCAGACCCGCAAGCTGGTCGAGCAGGACGAGGTGCTGGCGATCTTCAGCGCGGTCGGCACGGCGCCCAACATCTC
>DASVOL010000399.1:0-3633 GCA_036383375.1 Bradyrhizobium sp.
AAGAGCGCCGTCAACAGGACGGCGTCGAACTGATTCCGTCCGAGAATTACACCTACCCGGAGGTGCTTGAACTGCTCGGATCGGTCTTCACCAATAAATACTCCGAGGGATATCCGGGACGCAGATACTACGGCGGCCAGCGGTATACGGACGACGTCGAGAACCTCGCGCGCCAGCGGGCCTGCTCGCTTTTTCGTGCCGAGCACGCCAACGTTCAGCCGCTTTCCGGATCACCGATGTATCAGGCCGTCTATCTCGGCCTGTTGCAACCCGGCGACACGATTCTCGCCATGGACCTGTCCCACGGCGGTCATCTCACCCACGGCGCGCCGGTGTCGCACATGGGGCGTTTGTTCAACTTCGTTCGCTACAAGACGGCACCGTCAAACGGCACGATCGATTTCGATGAGCTGCGCGCGATTGCGCGTAAAGCACGTCCGAAGATGGTGTTGTGCGGATACAGCTCCTATCCGCGCGACCTGGACTATGCGGCGTTCAAGAATATCGCCGACGAAGTTGACGCGCTCACGATGGCTGACGTGAGCCATTATGGCGGACTGGTTGCCGCGAACGTCATGCGCAATCCGCTTGATGCCGGCTTCGACGTCATGACGACGACATCCCACAAGACACTGCGCGGCCCCCGCGGCGGGATCATCCTGTGCCGGAAGGAAAATGCCGGTCGGATCGATGCTTCCGTCTTTCCCGGGTTGCAGGGCGGACCTCACATCAACGTCGTGGCTGGGACTGCCGTGACGCTCAAGAAGGCGGCGACCTCGGATTTCCAGCTTTACGCGCGACGGGTTCTGCGTAACGCGAAGGTTCTTGCCGGCGCGCTGATGGAACGCGGGATGAAGCTGGTCACGGACGGGACGGACAATCACATGATGGTCGTCGATACGATAGCGTCCGTCGGACTGGACGGGCGAGCAGCCGAGGACGTGCTCGATGCCATCGCCATCACCACAAACAAGCAAGTTATTCCAGACGATCCGCGTCCGCCGCTCAGGCCCAGCGGTATTCGAATTGGGACACCGGCAGCGACCACGCGTGGCATGGGAGATTCCGAAATGCGCCGTATCGGCGAGTTCATTGCGGGGGCTCTGCAGGCGAACGGAGACGATGCGATCCTCGCGCGTCTCAGATCAGAGTGCATCGAGATGTGCCGAGCTTTTCCTGTTCCAGGCGTGGTGTCCGGGTCTCGACCGAACTGACCGGAGCGTTGACGCGCAGATATGCAGAACGTGGTCGGGCGCTCGCGCCCGACCACGACCGCCAGAAACGCATATGCGACAGCCCTGCGCTCGCGTGAGGGTCAATCTGCCCGCCGCTACAACCCCGCCAGATACTCCACCAGCGCGGCGAGGTCGTCCGGCGACGTCGCTATCATGAGGTCGGACATGCCGGGATTGTTGCCGCGCGCGCGGGTGCGGAAATCGGCGATGGTCTTGGCGAGGTAGTCCCGCCCCATCCCGGCGAGCCGCGGCACCGTGCCATCGCCCTGGAAGCGATCGAGGTGGCAGGCCGGGCAGCCGACCGACGCGCTGGCGCTGAGCGCCTTCGCTGCGACGTCCTTGGGCGCGCTCGGCTGGCCGAGATTCGGCCACGGCTTCTGCGAAAAATATTCCGCGATCGCCAGCATGTCGTCGCGCTCGAACTGGGTCGCGATCGGCTGCATGATCTCGCTCTTGCGATCGCCGCGCTTGAAATCGCGGAGCTGGATGTAGAGATAGCCGGCCTGCTGGCCCCAGATCGTCGGAATGGTCTTGTCGACGGGCTTGCCGTCTTCGCCGTGGCAACCGGTGCAGACCGCAACCTTCTCCTCGATCGTCTCCGCGCGCGCACGCGCCGCAATCAGCAGCAGCGCCGCGCCGCACATCATCAATTTACCGAACATTGGCCCATCCGAACAAAACCGAGGCGGGACCGGACCGGTCCCGCCTCGCCGTCACTATTTGCACGCGCAATGATGCATTCCGCCCCGGCTCAGTCGAGCGTGAAGGCGATGATGTTGTTCCCGCGCTTGTAATCGAGCTGGGTGTTACCACCAGCACCGACCACGACATATTGCTTGCCGCCGATCATGTAGCTCGACGGCGGCGCGTTGACGCCGGCGCCGGCGCGGAAGCTCCACAGCTCCTTGCCGCTCGACGAGTTGTAGGCCGCAAACTTGCCGTTGCCTTCGCCGGTGAACACCAGGCCGCCGGCGGTGGCGAGGATGCCGCCGATCATCGGCTCGGGCGTCTTGACCTGCCATTTGATCTTGCCGGTGTTGTAGTTCACCGCGGTGATGTTGCCCGACTGCTTCTCGCTCGGGATCACCTTGAAGGCACCGCCCAGCCACAGCTTGCCGTTCGGATAGGCCGAGCTTTCGACGTGGTAGGTCATCGGCTGGTGCAGGTTGATGGCGTAGGCCAGCTCCTGTCCTGGATCGGTCGCGATCGGCGACCATTCGACGCCGCCATTGGCGCCGGGCAGCATGCGGGCGCCTTCCTTGGTCGGCAGCACCCACATGTTCTCCTGCGGCACCATCGCCTCGGAGAAGCGGATCAAGCTGCAGTCCTTGCGATCGTGCACATAGATGTGCCCGGTCTTGCCGGCATGGATGACGCCGGGAATCGTCTTGCCGTCCTTGTCCTTGACGTTGACCAGCACCGTCGGGCTGACCGCGTCGAGATCCCAGACGTCATGGGCGATGTACTGGAAGTGGCAGACATACTTGCCGGTGTCGAGATCGAGCGAGACCAGCGAGTTGGTGTAGAGGTTGTCGCCGGGCCGGTTCGAGCCGTCGAGGTCGGGCGACGGATTGCCGACGACGAAGTAGATCCGGTTGGTCGCAAGATCGACCGACGGGTTCTGCCACACGCCGCCGCCAAGCTTGGCATAGGGATCGCCGATCTTGGCGAGCATGTCCTTCTCGGCCTGGATATTGCGATGCATGTCGCGGCCGGTGGCGTCTTTGGTCGCCCAGACGCCGACGGAGTTCTCCGGAATGGTGTTGAAATTCCACAGCTGCTTGCCGGTCTTGGCGTCATAGGCGCGCACGAAGCCGCGGATGCCGTATTCGCCGCCATTGGTGCCGATCAGCACCTTGTCCTTGACCACGGTCGGCGCCATCGTCTCGCTGTAGCCGAGCTCGGGATCGGCGATGTTGGTGGTCCAGACCACCTCGCCGGTCTTGGCGTTCAGCGCCATCAGCTTGGAATCCAGCGTCGCCAGATAGACCCGGTCGCCGAGCACCTGGACGCCGCGATTGTTGGGACCGCAGCAATAGACGGTGATCGGGCCCATCTTGTGGGCATAGTGCCAGAGCTGCTGGCCGGTCTTGGCGTCGAGCGCATAGACATGGCTGAACGACGTCGTGACATACATCACCCCGTCGACCACGATCGGCGACGTCTCGAGCGACTCCTTGACGTCGGTCTGGAAAATCCAGGCGACGTGCAGGTTCTTCACATTGTCCCGGCTGATCTGCTTGCCCGGATAAAACCGCGTCTGGGCGTAATTGCCGTTGGTGAGCAGGAAGTCCTTGGCGTTCTTGTCGGCGGCGTTGAGTTGCTCCTGGGTCACCGGAGGCACATTGGCGTTCCCCAGGACCGACTGCTTCTCCTGCTTGACTTCTTGTGCGATGGC
>DASVOL010000400.1:0-5856 GCA_036383375.1 Bradyrhizobium sp.
CGTGGTGCGCGGCAAGGGCAACAAGGAGCGGCTGGTGCCGCTGAACGACGCCTCGCGCCAGGCGATGGCGGACTATCTCGCCGCGCTGGAAGTGATGCAGCCGAAGGCGAAGAAGGCCGCGCCGTCGAAATGGCTGTTTCCGTCCTCCGGCGAGAGCGGCCATTTGACCCGGCAGCATTTCGCCCGCGACCTGAAGGAGCTCGCGGCTGCCTCCGGGCTCGCGCCGCGGCTGGTGTCGCCACACGTGCTGCGCCACGCCTTCGCCAGCCACCTGCTGCACAATGGCGCGGACCTGCGCATCGTGCAGACCCTGCTCGGCCATACCGACATCTCGACCACCCAGATCTACACCCATGTGGTCGAGGAGCGGCTGAAGAGCCTGGTCCGCGACCTGCATCCGCTGGCGGAGAAGTAAGTCCGGCGCCCGCCAGACATCGATACCTTCACCTGATCCGCCTTGACTTCCGCGTCGTCTCCGCAGAAAGAGCGTCACCTGCCTGCGATCCCGAAGCGTGCATTCCGCCCGAATGCGCGTTAACCGATTGAAGTTACAAAACTTCTCTTGCCACCGCCGAAACCGCTTCGCCCCTCGCATTGTTCCTCCTTATATTGAGTTGATGCCCGACCCGATGCGCAGCTATCTCGACTTCGAAAAACCCGTCGCCGAGCTTGAATCCAAGATCGACGAGTTGCGTACGCTTGCCGCGAGCGGCAGCGACATCGGCGACGAGGTCGCGCGGATCGAGGACAAGGCGGCGCAGGCGCTGACCGACCTCTATGCCAATCTGACGCCGTGGCAGAAGACGCTAGTGGCGCGGCATCCGCAGCGGCCGCACTTCACCGATTTCATCGGCGGCCTGATCACCGAATTCACCCCGATGGCCGGCGACCGCAAATTCGCTGACGACGAGGCCCTGATCGGCGGCTTCGGCCGCTTCCGCGGCGAGAGCATCTGCGTGGTCGGCCAGGAGAAGGGCGCCACCACCGACAGCCGCATCAAGCACAATTTCGGCATGGCGCGCCCCGAAGGCTACCGCAAGGCGGTGCGCCTGATGGAGATGGCCGACCGCTTCGGCGTTCCGGTGCTGTCGATCGTCGATTCCGCCGGCGCCTATCCCGGCATCGGCGCCGAGGAGCGCGGCCAGGCCGAGGCGATCGCGCGCTCGATCGACTCCTGCCTGTCGCTCGGGGTGCCCAACGTCGCGATCGTCACCGGCGAAGGCATGTCGGGCGGCGCCATCGCCATCACCACCGCCAACCGCGTCCTGATGATGGAGCACGCGATCTACAGCGTGATCTCGCCGGAGGCGGCGTCCTCGATTCTGTGGCGCGATGGCACCAAGGCGCAGGAAGCCGCCAACAGCATGAAGATCACCGCCCAGGACATGCTGCGCTTCGGCGTGATCGACCAGATCCTGAAAGAACCCTCCGGCGGCGCCCATCGCGACCCGGCCGCGATGATCGCGACCACGGGCGACGCCATCGCCCAGGCGTTCAACGACCTACGAAATCTTGATCCGGACGCGATTCGCAAACAGCGGCGCCAGAAGTTCCTGGATATCGGCCGCAAGCTGGGTTGACCCACCCAAACCGCCCAATTTTTCGACCAAATCGGCCGATTTTGCCGTAATTGGGCCCCGAGCCGGGTCTTTAACATTCCTTGAACCATGCCTGCTACCGTGAAGGCTGTCAGCCTCGGTTCAGGTTGCGAGCAGGGGTGGTCGAAGGCTAATATTTTACACAATGGCTTCAGGGCATATTCGCCGTGTTGGGGTCGCGAAAATCGCCCGGTGGGTGTGGAGCTCGGACTTGACTCATCGCACGCTCGTACGCGCGCTTCTGACTTCGGCGGTCCTCGCCGCGGGTGTGATGCTCGCCGGCTGCGACAGCGACCAGATCTCGCTCGCGCAGAACGCCAAGGCCAACCAGCCGGTCCCGCCAAAGCTCGTCGCTGCCATGGCCGAGAAGGACATGGACCTGCAGTCGCCGATCCTGGTCCGGCTGTTCAAGCAGGAGGCCGAGCTCGAAATCTGGAAGCAGACCCGCTCCGGCCAGTTCGCGCTGCTCAAGACCTATCCGATCTGCCGCTGGTCGGGCGATCTCGGCCCGAAGGTCCGCGAGGGTGATCGCCAGGCGCCCGAGGGATTCTATTCGATCAACCCGAGCCAGATGAATCCGCAGTCGGCCTACTATCTGTCGTTCAACACCGGCTATCCCAACGCGTTCGACAAGTCGCTCGGCCGCACCGGATCGGAGCTGATGGTGCATGGCGACTGCTCCTCGCGCGGTTGCTACGCGATGACCGACGAGCAGATCGCGGAAATCTATTCGCTCGGCCGCGAGTCGTTCTTCGGTGGCCAGAAGGCCTTCCAGTTTCAGGCCTATCCGTTCCGGATGACGCCGGTGAACATGGCCAAGCACCGCAACAACCCGAACATGCCTTTCTGGAAGATGATCAAGGAAGGCAACGATCATTTCGAGGTGACGAAGCAGGAGCCGAAGGTCGACTTCTGCGAGAAGAAATACGTCTTCGACGCGGCGAAGGCGCCGGACGCTGTGCGCGATCCGGTGTTCAATGCATCGGCGAAGTGCCCGGCCTACGTCATCCCCGAGGAGATCGCGAGCGCCGTGCGCGAGAAGGAGCAGCGCGACGACGCGGAGATGGCCAAATTGGCCGCGAAGGGCACGCCCGTGGCGCGCCTCAACACCGGCATCGATGGCGGCATGAACGCGATCTTCGCCTCGAAGATTCCCGAAGGAAACACCGGTCTGTCCGAAGGCGGCGACAGCCAGGCGCTGGCGTCGATGTCGCTGGCGCGCGCGCCCGGCACGATCCCCGGCACGGTCAATCCGCCGCGGCCCAATCTCGCCGTCCAGCGGGAAGAGCCCGTGGTGGCGACCACCTCGTCGACGGCGGCACCGGCCAGCACCCGCGTCGCTTCGGCCAACGCGTCCGACAAGTCCGAAGGCTTCTTCTCGAGCTTTGCCCGCAAGGTCGGCATCGGTGAAGCCACCGCCGACGCAGGCAAGCCGGCCACTCCGGTCGCTGCCGCACCGGCCAAGCCGAAGGTCGCCGAGGCCAAGCCGCAATCGGTGGTTCGCGTCGCCCCGAAGGCTGAGCCGAAGCAGGCCGCCAAGCCGGCGCCGAAGCCGCAGGCAACCAGCACCGCAGCAGCCGCGCCGGCCGCGACAACATCGACCCAACTCGCCGGCTCCGCGCCGGTCGTGCAGACCAACTCGTTCGACACCCGCTTCTCCGCGGTGAAGTAAGCGCGGGCGGCTTGCGCCGCGGCGCTCGTCATCTCCAATCAACACTTCGAACAGCACAAGGTGTCGTCCCTGCGAAAGCAGGGACCCATAACCACGGGGCCGTGTTGTTGAAGCGTGCTGTGGCCACAGCTTTTCAAGACAATTCGCATTCGTGGTCATGGGTCCCGGCTCAAGGCCGGGACGACATCGAATGTGTTGCTCGGCCAGTGGGACGCAGTTCCGCATTCTCGCGACATGGCCTCTCAATCGTAGCCCCCTTCGCCACCACATTCCTCTTGCCAATCGTGCGCAGACAATCGTCAGATGATGCGCGGGGCGCAACCGGGAGATTGCGATGGATGATCGAACCGTGCGGGTGGCGCTGCAGCGCCATTGGGAAGCGTCGGACGCAAGCGATTTCGAGCGCGAGCATGAGGTCTACCGCGAGGATGCGGTGCTTGATTATCCGCAATCGGGCGAGCGGATCCGTGGCCGGCGCAACATTCAGCAGAGCCGCACGGTGCAGCCGAACAAGAAGCGTTTCACGATCCGGCGCATGATCGGCGGCGGAGACCTCTGGGTCACCGAGTACGTCCTCACCTATGACGACAAACCGTCTTACGTCGTGAGCATCATGGAGTTCCGCGACGGGCTGGTCGCGCACGAGACGCAGTATTTCGCCGACCGTTTTGATCCTGGACCATCACGCGCGCATCTTGTCGAGCGCGAATGAGAGCAGACCTCACGACGTCCCTCGCGAGACCTGTTCAACGCCGGTGCATTATGGATGCCACTGCCGATCGTCACGGCAGGTGATCACAAGCGACGACGGCCGCGCCAATCCCAAATGACACGACGGCGACGTTTCGGCGACAGACGTGGAACCCGCCAACTGATTGCCGGGAATAGCGACCAGTGTGATACTCGACGACACAACCAAGTGAAATTCTCTGACGCTCTGCACGCCACCGGGAATCGGCGACGGCTTATGAGATGATGAGCCTAGCTGACCTGAAGAATCCGGAAGGTCACAAATGAACGATCCGAATTCATCCGCCTTCACGCGCAGAAATCTGTTGTCGATGATTGGGGCGACAACGAGCACGGCGGTGCTCTATCAGGCCATGAGCAGTCTCGGACATGCCGCGGAGTCCGACTTTACCGATCCGATCAAACTTGAAGGCGCGCCGAAAGGGGCATCGGTCGTCGTGCTTGGCGCAGGCCTTGCCGGCATGACGGCCGCGCTCGAATTGAGCAAGGCCGGCTACAAGGTGACCGTGCTCGAATATCGCGAACGCGCCGGCGGCCGCTCGTGGACGCTGCGCGGCGGCGACACCTACACCGAGCTCGGCGGCTTCACGCAGACCTGCAACTTCGACAAGGGGCTCTACATCAATCCCGGGCCGTGGCGCATCCCCTATCATCATCGCGCTCTGCTCTACTATTGCGGACAGCTTGGCGTGAAGCTGGAGGCGTTCGTCGAACACAACGCCAACGCCTATCTGCATCACAGCAACGCCTTTGACGGCAAGCCGCAGCGCTGGCGCCATATCATGTCCGATTTCAACGGCTATGTGTCGGAGCTGCTGGCGAAGGCGACCAATGCCGACAAGCTCGACGAGCCCGTCAGCAAGGAGGACCGCGAGATCCTGCTCGAAGCCCTGCGCACCTGGGGCGCGCTCGACAAGAACTACAAATACAGCGCGGCCACGGCGAGCGCCCTGCGCGGCAATGACAAGGATCCCGGCGGCGGTCCCGACGGCGCACCGACGCCGTCTACCCCGATCTCACGCGAGGATATCCTGCATTCCCGGCTGTGGAGCTATCTGAACTTCCCGCTCACCTACGAATATGGGCAAACCCTGTTCCAGCCTGTTGGCGGCATGGAACGGATTGCGGAAGCCTTTGCGGCCAAGGTCAACCATCTCATCACGTTCAACGTCAAGGTCACCGAGATTGCCCAGGGCAATGACGGCGTCACCATCAGCTATTCCAATGCAAAGGGCGACGGACCGACGCAGCAGCTCAAGGCGGATTGGTGCGTCTGCACGATTCCGCTGTCGGTGCTCAGCCAGATCAAGGCCAACTTCTCCTCCAGCATGCAGGCCGCCATCGAGGCCGTGCCGTACGCACCGTCGACCAAGGTCGGCCTGCAATTCAAGCGCCGGTTCTGGGAACAAGACGAGGCGATCTATGGTGGCATCAGCTTCACCGACCTTCCAATCGGGCAGATATCCTATCCCAGCACGGATTACTTAAGCCCCGGCAAGGGCGTGCTGCTCGGCGCGTATGTGTTTGGAGTCGCCGGGGTCGAGTTCACCGCGCTGGCGCCGGAAGACCGCGTCAAGCGTGCGCTCGAACATGGCAGCAAGCTGCATCCGCAGATGATGAAAGAGTTCGACAATGGCATCGCCGTGTCCTGGCACCGCGTGCCATGGACGCTGGGTTGCTTCGGCATGTGGAAGGAGGATACGCGGCGCGATCACTACAAGAACCTATGCGCCATCGACGGGCGCGTCGTCCTCGCCGGCGAGCATTGCTCCTATGTCAACGCCTGGCAGGAGGGCGCCATCCTGTCCTCGCTCTCCGCCATTGAGCGCCTGCACA
>DASVOL010000401.1:0-1785 GCA_036383375.1 Bradyrhizobium sp.
TAATCCGCGTTGCGTACGCCGATGATCGGCCGGATCTCGAGGCCCCAGCGGGTCTGCGCGAATTTCGGCATCTCGTAGCTCAGCTCGAAATTGATGCCGTAGAACAGATTGCGCTTGTCGGCGTTCGGCGAAACGAACAGCGTGCGCAGCTTGAAGGCGTCGGACAGGAATTGCCGGTCCTGCACGGCAAACGGCAGATAGAGCCCGAGCTCCCACCAGTCGGTCATGCCATAGGCAAACTCCGGCGTGCCGTTGAGGCTGTGGTTGGACGGAAAGCCGCCGGGGAAGGGCGGATCCTTCTGGCCGATGCCGACATAGTTGAGATGCTGCTGGATGGTGAACTGGCCGACCGCCGCGATGCCAGCATTGTAGACCTGGATCTCGTCGGTCGCCTGCGCACGACCGCTGCATCCGAGCGCGCCCAACAAGGTCAATGCTGTGCCGGCCCGGACTCGCTGTTTGCGAAAGCGCCACATCAGGGTAGCTCGATTCCGTCCTAAGCCGCGCCGATCAATATGCCGACCGCGAGCACGATCGCGCCGCCGAGCACGATCTGGAACACCGCCTGCAGGAACGGCGTGTCCATGTAACGCGAACGGATGAAGGCGATCGCCCACAATTCGAAGAACACCACGACCCCGGCGATCGCGGTCGCGATCCAGAATGCGTTCGGCCAGGCGTCGGGCACCAGATAGGGAATGGTGTGGCCGAGACCGCCAAGCGTCGTCATCAATCCGCAGGTGATGCCGCGCAGCCAGGGCGAGCCGCGGCCGGTCAGCGAGCCGTCGTCGGACAACGCCTCGGCAAAGCCCATGCTGATGCCGGCGCCGATCGAGGCGGCGAGGCCGACCAGGAACGTCTGCCAGTTGTGATGCGTGGCGAAGGCGGCGGCGAACAGCGGCGCCAAGGTCGAGACCGAGCCGTCCATCAATCCCGCGAGGCCCGGCTGCACATATTGCAGCACGAACATCCGCCGCCGCGTGCGATCTTCCTCGGCGCGCACATCGGGCTTGAGGATCTCGCCGGTCAGCTTGACCGCGAGTTTCTCGTGGCCCTTCTCCTCCTCGGCGAGGTCGCCGAGCAGCCGGCGCACGCCGGTATCCTCAGCCTTCTCCGCGGCCTTGGCGTAGAAGCGCTCGGCCTCCAGCTCCATGGTCTCGACTTCCTTGCGGATGGTGTCGAGCGGCAGGTTCTTGGTCAGCCAGATCGGGCGCCGGCGCAGGAAGCCTTTGACGTCCTCGCGCCGGATCGGCGGCAGATGCGGGCCGAAACGCTGTTCGTAGGTTTCGAGCAGCCGGTGGCGATGGCCGCGCTCTTCCTCCGCCATCTCCTCGAAGATCTTTGCGGTATCTGGATAGCGTTCGGTGAGGTCCTCAGCGAAGGACATGTAGATGCGGCTGTCCTCCTCTTCGGAGGCAATTGCGACCGCCAGCACCTCGCGCTCGGTCAAATCGGCGAAATTCTTCACGGCAACGCCTTGTTTACGGAGTTTAGAATTAGAATAATTCTAATATTGGTGAGCAGCGCCGCGGTCAATCGTCAAAGCTGCGCCATGGTCCTGTTCGTGATCACGACGAGGGGAACCGTGCCGTACCCGTTCGAGTTCCTGTGGCTCACGAGGGGGCAGGACGGGGATTGCATGGACAGGGTCAAATATCGGCTGAACGACGCGCGCCTGGCGCCGCGGCGGACCAAACTTGAGATTCCGGGCTGGGCGGGTCAGCGCGAGCCGCGCGCCGATGGCTCGCGGGAGCAGGTCTGGCATTGCGTGCCGTTCTCGGAGGG
>DASVOL010000402.1:0-3502 GCA_036383375.1 Bradyrhizobium sp.
TTTCAGCTCCTGCAAGAACTCCGCGACAGAAATGCCAAGTGTCTTCGCTCCTTGATGGATCTCGAGCGGTGAGAACGCATGGAGATGCATGGCCGGGACGGCGCCCTTCACGGCCCGGCAGATATCCAGATACTTCTGCCCCGTATAGGAAGGGTGGATGCCGCCCTGCATGCACACTTCGGAGGCGCCGCGGTCCCAGGCCTCGGTGACCCGCTGCGCGACTTCGGACATTTCGAGGTCGTAGGGCCGCCCGCGCAGGTTCTCGCTCATCTTCCCCTTTGAGAAGGCGCAGAACTGGCATTTGAAGGAGCAGATGTTGGTGTAGTTGATGTTGCGGCACACGACGTAGGACACCACATCGCCGTTGACGCTGCTCCGCAATTCGTCGGCCGCCCGGCAAATGCTGGTAAAGTCGCTCTCGTGAGCGCGGAACAGCCTGACGATCTCGCCCTCCGAAAGCTCAGCGCCGCGCTGGGCCTTGGCAATGACGGACGCGACCTCGCCACCATGCGCGGTGCGCGGTGCGGATCTCAGCCATCCGAGTTCGCGCGACGGAACCCCGCCGATGTGGCCGGGATGCCAATCGTCTGTGCGCGGAAATCCATCCCCGTCGATGCGATCGAGGACCGACTTCAGGAGCTTGTTGTCGAGCCAGCGCGAGGGATAGCGCGCGAAGCCCGGATAGATCGGCAGCCGCTTCTCGAGCCGCTTGCCGGTTGATCGCGTTGCAGCCTCCAGCAGCCGCAGATGCGGCCATGGTGCTTCTGGATTGACGTGGTCGGGCGTGACAGGCGACACGCCGCCCCAATCGTTGATCCCCGCCGCGATGACGCGCCCCAGGGCCGCCGGGCTGAGGTTCGGCGGCGCCTGAATGTTCATCTCCGGCTCGAAGATCAGACGGGCTACGGCGATGGTCCAGAGATGATCGTCGACGGAAGGCGCCGGCGCATCGGCCATGCGCGTCCCGACCTTCGGCCGGAAGTTCTGGACGATGATCTCCTGCAGATGTCCGTGCGTATCGTTCAGGTCGCGCAGCGCGAGCAACGCATCGATCCGTTCGGCCCTTGTCTCCCCGATGCCGATCAGGATTCCGGATGTGAAGGGAATGGCCTGCTCACCGGCAGTCTTGATTGTCTGCAGCCTGACGGCGGGCACCTTGTCCGGCGATCCGAAGTGGGGGCCCCCCTTCGCGCAAAGCCGATCGGACGCGGACTCCAGCATGATCCCCTGCGAGACCGATACCTTGCGGAGCATGGCCAGATCGAGCTCGCTCATGATCCCGGGATTGACGTGAGGCAGCAGGCCGGTTTGCTCGAAGACGGCCTTGGCGACTTCGGCAAGATACGAGAGCGAGGATTCGTGGCCGAGCCTTGTCAGCTCCTCACGCGCGGCACGGTAGCGAAGCTCCGGCTTGTCGCCGAGCGTAAACAGTGCCTCGTGACAGCCGGCCTCCTTGCCGGCCTTCGCGATCGCGACCGCTTCCTCGATCGAGAGATACGGCTTCACATTCGAACGCGGCGCGTGAGCGAACGTGCAGTAGTGACAGACATCGCGGCAAAGCTGGGTGAGCGGGATGAACACCTTGGGCGAATAGGTGATGACATCGCCGTGCGCGGCATCCCTTCGGCTGGCGGCGGCCGTCAGGAGTTCGCCGATGTCAGCAAGATCGATCAGCTCGTAGGCTTCGCTTCGCGACAGGCGATGGTCGAACGGGAGATTCAAGACGGACGTCATCAGAACAGCCTCACGGGAACGGGATGGTCGTCGCTGCAGAAGCGCTCGGCAATCTTGAGCTCATCAAGGAGCGAGCCTGTCGTTCCGAGGTTCTGCGACGAGATCAGATACGGACCAAAATCGATCGGGCAGTCGATGTCCTTGCCGATGCCATGGGACTTGAACACGCTGCAGCTCAGTTGCCGCTGCCGCGCCAGGGCGCGGTGCGCGCGAAAGCTCTCTTCGCCAAATCGAGGCTCCAGCATGTCGGGCGACCGCATCGCCAGCGCATTAGTGCCACCGTCGTAAAGTGCGGGTACGAGCACGATCGGCGTGTGGTCCAGCAACCGGATGACGTGTTCGAAGTCCTCCGGACGAGCGAACGGAATATCGGCAGGGACAACAAGAACCCGCCGCTCATACGGTTGGAACGCATCGAGGCCGCGCCGCACAGCGGCATTGACGCCGGTCTCGACCTCATCAAAGATCATGGCCGCGCCAAAGCGCTTGGCGATCGCAAACGCTTCCGGGTCGGCGCTCACCACGGCGATGCCGGCCAGCGAGCGCGTATCGCGGAGATTTCCGAGGACATCGCACAGCATGGCTTGCGCCAGTTTTGCCCGCTCGGTCGCCACCAGGATGTCGCCCAGCCTGCTCTTTGCTTGACTGAACCGTTTGACAGGCACCAGGGCCCAGGTTTCGGACTCATGCATCGCTTCGCTCAGCTTTTTAGTCGATCAAGAAATCGGAGACACTCGCCCGCCAACTGAACGCGCTCGTCCTTCGAGCGCATGATGGTGTTCGTCACATGCACGGGAATGCCGATCGCATCGGCGTCGGCCTGGTCTTCGCGATCCATCACCAGACCATCGAGAAAGCCATAGTGCCTGACGATCGAGCCGCAGTTCGTCGCAACCCCGAGCTCGTTCATGATCTTCGCGGTCGGTCCCTTGATGGCGCGGCCGCCGACCAGCGGCGAGACGGCAACGATGGGGGCCTTGGCCGCATCCAGGGCGGCCCGGATACCGGGTACGGCCAGGATCGGATCGATGCTGAGATACGGGTTCGACGGACAGACAATGATGGCATCGGCGGCGCCGATGGCCTGCAATGCGGCGCCGGTCGCCGTTGCACCACTGGGGTTCTGGAACTCGATCTTCCTGACCTCGGGCCGCGCCTGCAGCTCGACGAAATAGCGTTGAAACGCGAGTTTCTGATCGGCCGTCACGACGATGGTGGCAAACGGATCGTCGGTCATCGGCAGGATGCTTGCTTCGATGCCGAGATGCGATGCAATCCTGCCCGTGAAATCGGTCAAGGTTACGCCGGCGCTCAGCGCACGCGAGCGCAAGACGTGCATGGCAAGATCGCGGTCTCCCAAACGAAACCACGTCTCGCCGTTCAGGCCGCCGAGCGCCTCCATGAAGTTCCAGCTTTCACCGGCGCGTCCCCAGCCGCGCTCTTCGTCGGCAAGCCCGCCCAGCGTATAGACGACCGTGTCGATATCCGGCGAGATCGTGAGGCCGAGATGCTCGAAGTCGTCGCCTGTGTTGACGATGACGGCAAGCTTGGCGCCCAGCAGGCGATTGAGGCCATAGGCCAGTTTGGCGCCGCCGACACCTCCGCAAAGCGCAACAACATTGAAGTCAGCGCCACTCATCGGAACATGTCCTGGCTCTTGGGCCGCGCGAGCGCGGCCGCGGGGGAGACCGGCCCGTCAAGCGCGAGGCCACGGACGAGGATGATCGGCACCCCCTCGCCCGCCTGCCCCATCAGAAGCGAGGCCGCG
>DASVOL010000403.1:0-6788 GCA_036383375.1 Bradyrhizobium sp.
AGTCGGCCAGGATCACGCGCCGTCGCGCGAGCAGATGCCGGACAATGCGATCCTGATCGCACGCGCGATGGGCCCGGCCGCCCTCCTCGACTACGATCGCAAAAAGCTGCGTGGCCTGGTGCTAGAGGAAGGCACGGCCAATTCGCACGTCTCGATCGTGGCACGCGCGCTCGGCATTCCCGCGATCGGCGAAGTCGCAAATGCACCGGGCATTGCGGATCCCGGCGACGCTGTCATCGTCGATGGCACATCCGGCTCGATCTATCTCCGCCCATCGCAGGAAATCGAATCCGCCTATGCGGAGCGCGTGCGTTTCCGCGCGCGGCGACAGGCGCAGTATTCAGCATTGCGCGACCGTCCCTGCGTGACCAAGGATGGCCAGAAGGTCGACCTGCTGATCAATGCCGGTCTGATCATCGACCTGCCGCATATCGACGATACCGGATCGGCGGGCATCGGCCTGTTCCGCACCGAACTGCAATTCATGGTGGGGGAAAGTCTGCCCCGCTCCAGCGATCAGCTAGCGCTGTATCGTGCGGTGCTCGATGCTGCCGGCCCCAAGCCGGTGACGTTCCGCACCCTCGATATCGGCGGCGACAAGGCGCTCCCTTATATGGAGACCATTGTCGAGGAGAACCCGGCGCTGGGCTGGCGCGCGATCCGTCTTGGCCTCGATCGGCCTGGCCTGCTGCGCGGCCAGATCCGCGCACTGCTACGGGCGGGCGGCGGGCGTGCGCTGCGCATCATGTTCCCGATGATTTCGGAAGTGGCCGAGTTCGATCAGGCCAAGGCGATCATCGAACGCGAGCTGACTTATTTGCGCCAGCATGGTCATGCCCTGCCCGAGCGAATCGATGTTGGCACCATGATCGAGGTGCCTGCGCTGGTCTATCAGCTCGACGAACTCCTGAAGAAGGTCGACTTCGTCTCGGTCGGCTCCAACGACCTGTTCCAGTTCCTGTTCGCGGTCGATCGCGGCAATGCCAAGGTCTCGGAACGTTTCGACACCCTGTCGGCGCCGATCCTGCGCGCGCTGCGCGACATCGTGCGCAAGGCCAGGACCGCGAAGAAAGCCGCCTCGCTGTGCGGCGAGATGGCGTCGAAGCCGATCGGCGCGCTGGCGCTGATCGCACTCGGCTACCGCTCGCTGTCGTTGTCGGCAACCGCGCACGGCCCGGTCAAGGCGCTGATCCTCGACCTCGACGCCAAAAAGGCCGAGGCGATGATCAATCCGCTGCTGGACGCGCCGGTCGGCAGCGTCTCGATCCGCGAGGCGCTGACGAAGTTTGCGGAAACCGAGGGGCTGGCCTTGTAGCGACGCTGCCGTCGCCTTCGCCATTCCTTCGCGCTTTCAGCAAATTCGAGACACTGCCATGCTACCCGAAGCCAAACTCGACGTCCTGCTCGCCCATCACGCCTCGCTCGAGGCCGAGCTGCTCGGCGAGGTCAAGTCCGATCGGTATGTTGCGATCACCCGCGAGCTCGCCGAACTCAATCCGCTGATCGATGCGGTGAAGACCTATCGCTCGGCGCGGACCGAGCTTGCCGACACCGAGGCGATGCTGGCGGATGCGGGGACCGATCCCGAGATGCGCAGCATGGCGGAAGCCGAGCTGGAAACGCTGCAGGCGCGGATCGGCGATCTCGAGCAGAAGATCCGCGTTGCGCTGCTGCCGAAGGACGCGATGGACGACCGCAACGTGGTGCTGGAAATCCGCGCCGGCACCGGCGGCGACGAGGCCTCGCTGTTCGCCGGCGACCTGTTCCGGATGTATGAGCGCTTCGCGGCCTTGCAGGGCTGGAAGGTCGAGGTGATCTCGGCGAGCGAAGGCACCGTCGGCGGCTTCAAGGAAATCATCGCCGAGGTGCAGGGCCGCGGCGCCTTCGCCAAGCTCAAATTCGAGTCCGGCGTGCACCGCGTGCAGCGCGTGCCCGACACCGAGACGCAGGGCCGCATCCACACCTCGGCCGCCACCGTCGCCGTGCTGCCCGAGGTCGAGGACGTCGACGTCAACATCAAGGACACGGATTTGCGGATCGAGACCATGCGCGCCGGCGGTGCCGGCGGCCAGCACGTCAACAAGACCGAATCCGCGATCCGTATCACCCATCTGCCGACCGGCATCGTGGTGATGATGCAGGACAGCCGCTCGCAGCACAAAAACCGGGCGTCGGCGATGAACATCCTGCGCTCGCGCATCTACGACGCCGAGCGCCAGCGGGTCGACGCCGCGCGGTCCGCCGACCGCAAGGAGAAGGTCGGCTCCGGCGACCGCTCGGAGCGCATCCGCACCTACAATTTCCCGCAAGGACGCGTCACCGACCACCGCATCAACCTGACGCTCTACAAGCTGCCGCAGGTGATCGCAGGCGAGGCGCTCGGCGAATTGATCGACGCGCTGACCACCGAGCATCAGGCCGCGCAGCTCGCGGCACAGGGCGCGGCGGCATAAGGAGCGCCGCCGGCGCTCCACTCACGGCTTGCCGGGCAGCGGAGAAGATCTCAGCAAACGGCGCAGTGCCGGGCTCGCGGCGCGGCGCAGCTCCTCGACATTCTTCTTCGAGATGACCTGAAGCTTCTGCTCGCCCTTCGCCGTCAGCTTGAGCTGAACCCGCCGCCCATCCTCCGGATCGGTCACCCGGCTGACCAGCCCGACCTTCACCATGCGGTTCATCAGTTCGACGGCGGAGTGGTGCCTTATCAGCAGGAATCGGGCGAGATCACCGACGCTGGGCGGGCCGGGCTCGACAAAGCCCTTGATCCCGAGCAGCGCCTGATGCTGCTGCGGCGTCAATCCGGCCTGGCGGGCCGCCTCCTCGCTGAACGCGAGGAACGTCCGCAGCTCATAGCGAAACTGCGCCAGCGCCCGATAATCGACCGTCGTGGCAGCCGCATTGCGTTTCGCGGCCCCGGCTGGGGCTCGCTGTCTTGGTGGAGGCATTCCGTCGTCCCGTTGCTGGCTCGCTCCGCCTGATGGCAGGAGCCGGACGACGCTACCAAGCTCGCGCCGGACGGACCATCCTACCGGCGGGCTTTGCACTCATGTTTTCAACGGTTTGACGATCGCGCGGCGCAGGATGCCATCACGGCTGCGGCCAGTGGTCGTAGCTCGAGCTCAATATCTTCAGCAGCACGATCTGGAATGCGACCGGAATCCGCGGGCTGCGGCGGCGGATCGACTTCTCCAGCGCCTCGGTGATCTCGCTCT
The DNA here is from genome assembly GCA_036383375.1 of Bradyrhizobium sp. Taxonomy (GTDB): domain Bacteria; phylum Pseudomonadota; class Alphaproteobacteria; order Rhizobiales; family Xanthobacteraceae; genus Bradyrhizobium. The sequence goes on from DASVOL010000403.1 coordinate 3,210, forward strand.
TGGTGAGATCGCCGGCCGAGGCGCGCTCGACCAGACTGCCCCAGACTGCGGACAGCGATTTGCCGGTATGGTGCGGTGCCGGGATCGAGATCCCGCGCGACGCCGCCCAATCGATGATCTCGCGCATGGTCTGCCGCCCGCAATTGCGCGCGGTTGCAAGATGGCGCGCCGTGAGCAGGCGCAGCAGGTCGTCCGGCGGCGTCCAACCGAGCTTCGGCGGCACCTCGTCGGTCAGCTCGACCGACAGCTCCTTCAGCACGTTCATCGCGCGGATGCTCAGGCCGCTCGATGGCTCGGCGCCGCCGTCCTCGGTCCCGGCGTGCTCTGCGGTATTTCCGGCGCGATTTGAAGGCTCCTGGATCATCGCCCCCTCACTTACAGGACCCGCACCCGGGCGGTAAACCCTCGATATATCGTAGCCCGACATTAATTCTATCGGAGACCGATATGATTCGACGAAAGGTGACATTGACTAAATATCCCGGTGGGGAATTGTAGCTGCGACAGGCTGCTGCATCGCAGCCGGCGCATCCAGCCGCCGATCGATCCGATCCGGCGACCAGTGAACATGCGCGCCAACAATCAATATAATCGGAGGATATCGAGCGATGAGCACCAAGGATTTTCGCCCGGGCAGCACATTGAACGTCTCGCGTCGCACCCTGTTGCAAGCCGGCGCAGGCCTGATCGGCGGCACCGTGCTGCCGGCCTCGATCGCGTCCCGTGCATTCGCCGAGGATCATCCGGCGATCGGCACCTTTCCCGCCGGCACGTCCGGCTCCTCGGCCTTCATCGGCATCTCGGTGCCGCGCACCGGCACTTACGCGGTGCAGGGCGAGGATGAGCTGAAGGGCTATCAACTCGCGATCGAGCACATCAACAGCGGCCACGAGCTGATCAAGAAGATCTCGCCGAAGACTTCGAAGGGCGTGCTCGGCAAGGAGCTGAAATTCGGCGTCGCGGATTCCGCGGCGAAGCCGAACGAGGCGGTGCAGGCGCAGCAGCGCTTCATCTCGGAGAACAAGGCGGTGATGATCACCGGGGGCACCTCGAGCGCGGTCGCGGTGGCGCTGAACAAGCTGGCGCAACGCGAGAAGGTGATCTTCGTCTGCGGCATCTCCGGCTCCAACGACACCACCGGCAAGGATTGCGTGCGTTACGGCTTCCGCCAGAACTTCTTCGGCCAGACCGCCGCAGCGGCAATCGCGCCGGTGCTGATCAAGCAGTTCGGCAAGGACAAGAAGGCCGCGTATCTGACGCCCGACTACACTTACGGCCACACCGTCACCAAATCGATGCAGGACTTCCTCGCCCAGGCGGGCTGGACCACCGTCACCAACCAGGTGTCGCCGCTCGGCGCGCCGGATTACTCGTCATACCTGCTCAATGTCGCGAACTCCGGCGCCGACGTGCTGATCAACGTCAACTGGGGTCACGACGCCGTGCTGTCGACGCAGCAGGCCAAGCAGTTCGGCGTGCTCGACAAGATGAAGCTCGTGGTGCCCTACCAGGTGCCGTTCATCGCCCGCGAGACCGGCGGTCTGATGCAGGGCGTCTACGCCGCGACCGACTACTGGTGGACCATCGAGGACAAGTATCCGCTGGCCAAGATGTTCAACGAGACCTTCGAGAAGAAGTTCGGCTACAAGCCCGAATGGGGCGCCGAGAACGCCTATGTCAGCTTCGCGCACTGGGCCCGCATGGTCGAGGAAGCCGGCAGCTTCTATCCGCCCGACGTCATCAAGGCCTACGAGAAGGGCGAGACCATCCCCTCGCTGGTCGGCGACGTGCATTATCGCCCCGAAGATCACCAATGCGTCCGCCCCGTCATCATCGTCCGCGGCAAGATGGAAAAGGAGATGAAGAACAAGGAGGACTATTACGAGGTGGTCGAGATCGTCGCCGGCGACGGCCTGATGCAGAAGCCGGACGCGTTCGGCTGTCATCTCGGCGACTACACCTGATTTGCGTGGGACGACTAGGCGCCGTGGGCGGGGCGACCCGACCTGCGGCGCCGCTTTGTGTCGGAACATATCCTCCCTTGACCGGGCCAACTGAACGCACGCCATGATCAACTGGCCGAATTTCGTCTCGCAACTTTTCAACGGGCTGGCGCTCGGCGCGCTGCTCGCGCTGATCAGCTCCGGGCTGACCATCATCTACGGCACGCTCGGGGTGCTCAATCTCGCCCACGGCGCCATGTTCATGATCGGCGGCTACGCCGGATATGTGGCCTACTCCTACACCGGATCGTTCATTCTCGCTGTGATCGCCGGATCGCTGTTCGTGATGCTGCTCGGGGTCGCGATGGAGCGGATCATCATCCGCCACTTCTACCATCGCCCGCATGAGGACCAGCTGCTGGTCACGTTCGGGCTCGGCATCTGCTTCGTCGAGATCGTGCGGCTGATCTTCACCAGCCAGTCGCAGGTGGTGCCGCCGCCGGCGCTGCTGCAGGGCATCACCTCGCTCGGCTTCCTGTTCTATCCGACCTACCGGCTCGCGGTGGTCGGCATCGTCGCGGTCGCGCTCGGCGGGCTGTTCCTGATCCTCTACCGCACCCGGCTCGGGATGATCGTGCGCGCCGGCATCGAGGATTCGGTGATGGTCGATTCGCTCGGCATCAACGTCTACCGCGTCTTCATGATCGTGTTCGGCATCGGCGCGATGGCCGCGGGCTTCGCCGGCATCATCAACGCGCCGGTGGTGTCGCTGACACCCGGCGTCGGCGACGACATCCTGGTGGAAACCTTCGTGGTGGTGGTGATCGGCGGCGTCGGTTCGTTTCCCGGCGCGATCCTCGGCGGACTGATCGCCGGCGAGATCATCAGCATCACCTCGATGTTCAACCCCGGTTACGCCTACGTCATGCTGTTCGCGGCGATGACGCTCGTGCTCGTGCTCCGACCGCACGGCCTGCTCGGCACGCAGGGCCGCGAATGACGACGGATCTTCAATGCTGAAACAGCGCCCATATTTGATCGAAGTCCTGACGGCCGCAGGCCTGATCGTCGCGCCCTTCGTACTGCCGTGGCTCGGCTTCGCCCCCAACACGGTGAACCGGATCCTGGTCTGGGGCCTGTTCGGCCTCGGCTTCGACATCCTGTTCGGCTTCACCGGCTTGCTGTCGTTCGGCCAGTCGGCGTTTTACGGCACCGGCGGTTTCGTCGCCGCCTGGCTGCTGACCCGCGCGGGCTTCCCGAACGTCGTGCTCGCGCTCGTCATCGGCATGATCGCAGCCGCCGCCGCGGGCTATCTGATCGGTCTGATCGCGCTGCGCCGCACCGGCATCTACTTCGCCATGATCACGGTGGCGATCGCGGAGGTATTCTTCTTCGTCGAGTTCAATCCGCTGTCGGACTTCACCGGCGGCGAGAACGGGCTGCCGGGCGTTCCGACCCCGAGCTTCAATCTCGGCTTCACCACGCTGCACTTCACCACCGGCTGGTCGCTCTACCAGTTCCTGGCGCTGTGCTACTTCATCGGCGTCGTGATCGCGCTGCGCATCGTGCGCTCGCCGGTCGGCGCGGTGTTCAGCGCCATCCGGGACAATCCGCTGCGCGCGACTGCGGTCGGCCA
>DASVOL010000404.1:0-6121 GCA_036383375.1 Bradyrhizobium sp.
GCGCCCTGGATCAGCACGGTCTGGCCCGCCTGCAACGCGCCGTTGGTGACGACGGCATTGTGCATGGTGGCGAGCGCGACGGGCAGGGTGGCGGCCTCGTCGAAGTTCATGTTCGAGGGGCTGCGGAACAGCCGGCCGTGATCGGCGAGTGTGTATTCGGCGAACGCCGCGCCGCCGGAGCCCATGATCTTGTCGCCGACCTTGACGCCCTTGGCGTCGGGGCCGAGCTCGGCGACCTCGCCGGCCCATTCCATGCCGAGCACGGTGCCGACGCCGCCGGCTGCGCCGTGGGCGTGGCCCTTGGTCATGCCGAGATCAGCCCGGTTCAGCCCGCAGGCATGAACCTTGACCAGCACCTGGGTGCCCTTCGGCACGGGCTTCGCGACGTCGGTGATTTCGGGGCCATTGGCTCCGTACACGTAGGCTTTCATATCGTTCTCTCCAGCTGTGTCGGCCCGAGGCGTGCCTCGCGTCAGGTTTCTTGTTGGTGATCTGATGTCAGGGCTGGTGCACGTCCAGCTGCTTGCGGAAGAAGGCGAGGATGTCAGCGTTCAATTCCTTATGGAACGCGACGCGGTCAAAGCCCGGCCGGTCCGTGCAGATCTTCGGCAAGCGGGCGGCCAGGCTTTCGGAGCAGGGCACCAGGAACACGAAATGTCCGGCATTGCGGACCACGTGATAGTCGGTCTTGATCGGCAGGCTCTCGTTGATCGCCGCGACATAGCCGGTATTGACTTCGGTGATCTTGTCTTCGCCGCTGAGCTCGGAGGCCCAGAGCTGGGTCGGGATCGTCACGTCCTTCAATGCGCCGCGATCGAACAACGGAGCGAACGCCGGATCGGCAATCACCATCGCCTTGACGCGCGGGTCATGCATGACAGCCTGCGCCGGAAGCTCGTTGCGCTGCAATTCCTCGCAGCTCGGCTTGCGATAGGGCACGTCGCAGAATGCGGTGGCCTTGCGGATGTCGGGATTGGCGCCGGCGACGACGAGGCCGGTGTAACCGCCGCGGGAGAAGCCGAAGAAGCCGATCTTGCCGGCGTCGAGCTTGGAGCGATCCGACCAGGCGCCGAGCATGTAGTCGATCGCCCGCTTGATATCTGCGGAGCGCTCGACCAGCGCGGCCAGCGTATCGGCGCGGGTCATATCGCCTGCGCCGCTATCGACCGGATGATTGACCGCGACCACGACGAAGCCGGCATCGGCCAGCGTCTCGGCGGTGTCGTGATGTCCGGTGAAGCTGCCGCCGAAGCCGTGCGAGATCAGGACGAGCGGTAGCTTCTCGCCGACGACCGGGCAGTCCTCTGTTCCGGGCAAGGTCGAGGTCTTGAGCTTGACCTCGCCTGCGGGCGCGGCACACGGAGACCACACCGCGATCTGCATCGGCGGGGCGCCGTCGGACTGCACCTTGATGAGCCGGAGACCGGCCGCGTGTGCACACGCGGCCGACAGGCAGAGCGCGGCTGCAACAGCCGCCTTGAACAGACGCATGTAGGCTCCCGCCGGCTGTTCCGATACCCATGATGCGAAACGATCGCACCATGGGCTTGTTCTTGTTTGTGTCGTCAAACGCGAGATGACTCTGAGGTACCGTCATCCCCGCGCAAAGGCTACGCCTTTGTCGCTGGAGGTGCGAGCTCTTGCGAGCCGCGAAGGATGAACGGCCCGGCCGGTGGCCGTCGACCCTTCGAGGGCCGCTGAAGAAGCGGCCACCTCAGGGTGACGGATCACTACTCGATGCTTACTCCGCGGCCTGGCGCTTGCCCACCGACGTCATGCGGTCCAGACGTTCGCGGATGATCGCTTCCGCCTCGCCCACGATGCGCGAGATCAGTTCGGCGCAGGACGGAATGTCGTGGATCAGTCCCTGCACCTGGCCGGCCGACCAGATTCCCTCGTCGGCATCGCCGGTGGCGTAGACCATCTTGCCGCGGGCGCCGGCGACCAGTTCGCGAACGTCCTCGAACTTGGCGCCTTCCTTCTCCATCTGCACGACCTTGGTCGAGATCGCATTCCTGGCGACGCGCGAGGTGTTGCGCATGGTGCGGAAGATCAGCTCGGTCTCGCGCTCGTCATTGGCGACGATGCGCTCCTTCACCAGCTGATGGATCGGGCTCTCCTTGGTGCACATGAAGCGCGTGCCCATGTTGATGCCTTCGGCGCCGAGCGCCAGCGCTGCGACGAGGCCGCGGGCATCGCCGAAGCCGCCCGAGGCGATCATCGGGATCTTCACCTTGTCGGCGGCGGCCGGAATCAGGATCAGGCCGGGGGTGTCGTCCTCGCCCGGATGCCCGGCGCATTCAAAACCGTCGATCGAGATCGCGTCGGCGCCCATCCGCTCGGCGGACAGCGCGTGGCGCACGCTGGTGCATTTGTGCAGCACCTTGACGCCGTGCCGCTTGAACTCATCGACATGTTCCTGCGGCTTGTTGCCGGCGGTCTCGACGATCTTGATGCCGCTCTCGATGATGGCCTGGCGATACTCGGCGTAAGGCGGCGGCTTGATGGCGGGCAGGATGGTCAGGTTGACGCCGAACGGCTTGTCGGTCAGCTCGCGGCAGCGCGCGATTTCCTTGCGCAGATCGTCCGGCGTCGGCTGCGTCAGCGCGGTGATCATGCCGAGCGCGCCGGCATTGGCGACGGCGGCAACCAGCTCGGCGCGCCCGACCCATTGCATGCCGCCCTGCACGATCGGGTGGTCGACGCCGAACATTTCGGTGAAGCGTGTCTTGATCATTCTGCCCTCGTTTCCATCGGAATTTTCCGCGACGCGGACGGCCGCGCACGGTGTTGTTTTTGGATGTCGAGGGAAGGATGCAGTCCTGTCCGGCAAATGTCTACCGGCGACCTGCGGCGTGCCCATGCGGAAATGACGGGGCGCGCAGGTCAGGTGAGGGCGGGGCCGAAAGTTTCAATCAATTGCTCAGGCGCCGTTGAACCAAACACAGCGCCTGGCTGAGAGCTAAGGCAATCGAGATGCCTGTTACGCCGGCACGGCTTGCTTGTTCAACGCGGAGGTTTCCTCGTCGAACGCGGCCGCGATGTCGCGCATGCTGACGACGCCGATCAGGCTGTAATTGTCGATCACGGGCACGTGGCGAATGTGGTGCTTGGTCATGAGATGACGGATGTGCTCGAGCGTGTCGCTCGAGGTGCACGACACCAGCTGCTGCACCGAGACGAGCTGCGAGACCTTCATGCTGGCGCCGGCCGCGCCATGCTCGGCAATTGCGCGCACCACGTCGCGCTCGGTGAACATGCCGACGGCGGTGTTGCCCTCGGTGCGTACGACATCCTTGACCACCAGCGCGCTGATATTGCTGGCGCGCATCAATTGCGCGGCGATCGCCACCGTCTCGTTCATGCGAACCGTGGCAACGCGAGGGGTCTTCTTGCGCAGGATATCTCCGACTTGCATGGCAACCTCCTTGGTTATCGTTGACAGGATTCTGGTATACAAAATGCCAATTGTCAACGCGGCCGTTGGAGAAATCTACCACCCTGAAACCGGCGAAATAGGCAGGGCCGCTGACGTTTCAGACGATTGTGACCCGGTGCGAGCGGGCGAGGCACTGCGGCCTTCAGGCGCTTCTGGCATCTGGCATTCCTGTGCTCGCCAAACGAAAGAGGCGCACCGAAGTGCGCCTCCATCAGTTCCGCGGGAACGTCCCGAACTCAGGCCGTCATTTCAGGCCGACATTTCAAGCCGGCATTTCAAGCCGTCTTGGCATTCGTTGCGGTCTCGGCGGCTGCGGCGGCCGCCTCATTGCCGTTGATGAAGGCGCGGCGCATCGGCTTGATCACGAACAGCGCCATCAGCGCCGCGGTGGCATTGAGGGCAACCGCGATCACGAACACCGCCTGCCAGCCGTAGCTGGCGGCAACGATGCTGGCGGCCGGCACCAGCAGCGCGGCGGTGCCCTTCGCGGTGTAGAGCATGCCGTTGTTGGTGGTCGCGAACTTCGAGCCGAAGGTGTCGCCGGAGGTTGCCGGGAACAACGAGTAGATCTCGCCGAACACGCCGAAATAGACCGCGGTCGCCAGCACAAACACCAGCGGGTTATGGCCCCAGGTCGACAGCGTCAGTAGCATCAGCGCGCCGGTGCCGAACGCGATGAACATGGTGTGTTCGCGGCCGATATTGTCGGAGACCCAGCCGAAGAACGGCCGTCCGAACCCGTCGAAGATGCGGTCGAGCGAGATCGCAAAGGTCAGCGCGGCCATCTGGAAGCCGGCGAGCGAGACCGGCGTCGTCGCAATCTTGTAGTCGTGCGCGATCGGCGCGATCTGCGCCGCCGCCATCAGGCCGCCGGAGGCGACCATCACGAACACCAGATACATCACCCAGAAGATCGGGCTGCGCAGCACCTGCGGCGGCGTGAAGTCGATCTTGGTCTGCGGCAGGTTGAGCTGCTTCTTCTTCGGCGGGATCGTCACCGCGGGCTTCTGAATGAAGAAGGCGAGCAGGAACACGATCAGGCCTTGCCCGATGCCGAAATCGAAGAACGCGGTCTGATAGCCGCTCGAGGCGATCATGTTGGCGATCGGCACCACGGTCAGCGCCGCGCCGGCGCCGAAGCCCGCGGCGGTTGCGCCGGCGGCGAGGCCGCGGCGATCGGGAAACCATTTCAGCGCATTGCCGACGCAGGTGCCGTACACCGAGCCGGCGCCGATGCCACCGATCACAGCCGCGGCGTAGAGCAAAGTGAGTGAGTCAGCGTAGGAATTCAGCACCCAGGACAGCGTGATCATGACGCCGCCGAACATGATGACGATCCGCGGGCCGTATTTGTCGACGAACCACGCTTCGACCGGCACCAGCCAGGTCTCCGTCACCACGAAGATCGTGAAAGCGAACTGGATCGCCGCGCGGCCCCAGTGATGTGCGCCGTCGATCGGATCGACGAACAGCGTCCAGCCGTATTGCAGGTTCGCGATCATCGCCATGCAGACGATGCCCATCACGAGCTGAAGCCAGCGGAAGCCGCTGGACGAAGGTTGTGCTTGTGTTACGGCAGCATTGCTGGAAACCATCAAATCCTCCCGAGCGCGCCTGGTCTTGTTGTGACCCAGTGTCGCAATTCTTGTGGCGTATCGTCGCAAGCGCTTGGTCGGAGGTTGGTATACTATATTCCAGAATGCAAGCCTATCTTTCTGCTGCGTCGCAGCAAAATTGGCATACTTTGGGCTGATCGGGGCTCACGACGAAGCGATAGACGCCTTCGGCGCGGCCGGGATGCCGGAAAATGAAAACGCCCGGCGTTGGCCGGGCGCTCTCGTCAGCCGATGAGCCGCGTGTTGCTTAAGCCATCGCCGCCGATTTCTCGACAACGATTTTCCGCCACGGTTTGAGCACCGCGATCGCGAGCAGCGAGGCAAGGATGTTGGCGCCGGCTGCGATGATGAACACATTGTCCCAATGGCCCGACGACTGCTGCATGTAGTTGGCGATCGGCACGAGCAGCGCTGCGGTGCCCTTCGCGGTGTAGAGCAGGCCCGCATTCGTCGTCGCGAACTTGGCGCCGAACGTATCGGTGCAGGTCGAGGGGAACAGCGAATAGATCTCGCCCCAGGCAAAGAACACGAAGCCCGAGAGCAGCACGAACCACACCGGGTCGTGACCCCAGAGGTAGAGCATCCAGATGCCGAAGCCTTCCATGCCGAAGGCGATGAACATGGTGTTCTCGCGGCCGATCATGTCGGAGATCCAGCCGAAAAACGGACGCGTCAGACCGTTGAGGACGCGGTCGATGGTGGCCGCGAAGGTCACCGCCGTCATCGTCACCGCCATCAGCGTGACCGGCACGCTGTCGACCTTCCAGTCGACCGCGATCGGCTTCAGGTTCGCCGTCACCATCAGGCCGCCGGCGCCGACGATCACGAACATGAAGTACATCAACCAGAAGATCGGCTGACGCAGAACTTCCGTCGGCTGATAGTTGCGCCGCGACTGCACCAGAGCCGCATTCGCCACCACGTTCGGCACCTGGCCGGCCTTCGGCGCCAGCAGGAAGAAGGCGAGGATGCAGACGATGATGCCCTGACCGAGGCCGAAATAGAGGAAGGCCGTCTGGAATCCGGAGTCCTTGATCATGGCCTGGATCGGCGCGACCGTGAGCGC
>DASVOL010000405.1:0-4697 GCA_036383375.1 Bradyrhizobium sp.
GATGAACCACAGGCCGGGCTGCGGCGTGCGGGTGTACATGTTGCGCAACTCCTGGCCATCGCCGAAGCCCCAGATCGGGCCGACGCGCGCGGCCATCGCCTTGCCGAACAGCCGCTTCACCAGCTCTTCCTGCGGCCGGTAGCCGGTCGCGAGCACGATCAGGTCGGCGGCAACCGTTTCTCCGCTCTTCAGCCGCGCGCCTTCGCTCACGAACGCCTCGATATCGGCAAACTGCTTCAAGGCGATCGCGCCGCTCGCGACGAGATCGGAGCAGCCGACGTTGAAGTAATAGCCGCCGCCGCGGGTCAAATACTTGAACTGCCAGCCGGTGCCGCCGTCGCCGTAATCGAGCTTGAAGCCCTTGCGTGCGAGACCGTCGAGCAGCGGCTTGTCGAGCTCCTTCGACTGCTCGGTCATCAGCACATGGCTGCGCTTGGCGAGCGCGAGCGGCATCGAGGTCGCGATCAAATCGTTGTCGTCGAGCGAGCCCTCATTGTAGGCAGCATAGGCGAGCTGCGCCGACGGCTCGATATTGGTGACCAGCGTCGAGGAGCGCTGCACCAGCGTGACGTCGGCGCCGGAGGAATGCAGATCCTGCGCGATGTCGTGGCCGCTGTTGCCGGTGCCGATCACAAGCGCGCGCTTGCCGGCCCAATGCTCGCCGTCTTCATAGCCGCTCGAATGCAGCACCTTGCCGGAGAAACTCTTTAGCGACGGGATATCAGGCACGCTGGGGATGCCGCTGACGCCGGTCGCCATCACGACATGGCGCGGCTGCATTCTTCGCGTCGTGCCGTCGGCGCGGCGCAGTTCGACAGTCCAGCGTCCCCTTGCCTCGTCATAGCTGCCGCCGACGAATTCCGTGCCGGTCCAGAAGTTCAGCTCCATGGCATCGACATAGGCTTCGAACCAGTTGGCGAGCTTGTCCTTCGGGATGTAGGTCGGCCAGTTCGGCGGGAACGGCATGTAGGGGAGGTGATTGACCTGCACCTGGTTGTGCAGCGTCAGCGCGTGATAGCGCTTGCGCCAATTGTCGCCGACGCGCGCCTCGCGGTCGACGATCAGCGCATCGATCTTGAGCTGTTGCAGCCGGGCTGCGATCGCAAGCCCGGCCTGTCCGCCGCCGACCACCAGCACATCGGGATCGCGGCCGGCATATTCCGCGGAGGCCTTGCGCAGGTCGAGCCAATTGGGGCCGCGGAAGTCGCGCGAGTAAGCTTGGCCACGTGGCCTCGTGTGCCCCTGCTGCTCCTCGAATCCCTTCAGTTCCTCCAGCGCGGTCAGCAGCGTCCAGGCTTTCAGCCGATCGCTGTCGGCGGCGTCCGGGATCAACCGCACGATGCCGTGGCCGCGGCCGACAGCGGTTTCGAACTTGAAGATCGCCTCGATCGCCTGGGTACCGGCGCGCATCACCCGGCGGGGCGCGGCGCGCTCGGCATCGATGCGGAAATCATGCGGCGCGCTGCGGCGGGCATGCGCGGGCAGTTCCTCGACGATGGCGAAGGCGCGGTTGACGGTCTGGATGTTCCAGCTCAGCGCCAGCACGTCGCGCCAATAGCTCTCGGGATGGAACAGCGGCTTCAGCAGCACATCGTCGGGGCCCGCCAGCGCATCCTCGAACTGCACAAGCCAATTGTCGGCGGCGACCGAAATATCGTCCGTCTTGTCGAGCATTGAGCGTTTCTCGTCATCGGCCGCCTTGGTGACGTTTCTTGGCGGCGTTCCCTTGACCGCAAGCCTATACCCATTGGCGAGGCCGCAGAAAGGGCATGACGGGATATCGCCTATTCGGCCAGCGACAGGATCAGGCCTTGATCCGGCGGAACGCGGCCCTGCAGGGTATCGAGATAGGCCTCGCGCACCGCAGCCGGGCCGCGCCGTTCGACCACATCGAGCCAATTGGGCAGATGCGGCACGAGCTCCGTCCATGCGGCGCCGAAGCGCTGGTCGATACCGCCGGGACCCCATTCCTTGGCGCGCTTGCGGATCTGGTCCGGCGCGAAGAACCACACCGGCTTGGCGCCGGGCAGGGTCGGCTCGTCCGGCTCGCTCGCGCGATGCGTGAGCCCGACCCGGCCGGAATAGACCATCTGCGCACCGAAATGCCGGTGCAGGGTCTCGCGCAGCGCGCTGTTGCCGGCCATGTCGACATAGGCCACAGGCTCGGTCGCCGGGATCGCGGCGACCTGGTCATAGGTGACGACCTCGTCATAGCAGCCGAGCGAGGTGACGAAATCGACATTGCCCTTTGATGTCAGCCCGATCACCCGGATGCCGCGCTTGTGCAGCAGATGGGCGAGCCCGAACGCGGTCTTGCTCGAGGCCGACGACAGGATGACGCGGCGCGCACCGTAGAACTCGTTCTCGGCGAGGGCGTCGTCGACCAGGAACGAGAGCATGAACAAGGGCAGCAGCAGCGCGCGGAAATCGCCTTGCTGGCCGGCATAGGTCGGATCGCCGGAGACGCGGGCATAGGCGTTGTAGACCGGCGAGACCTCCTGGCGGTGCGCGGCGCCGTCGCGCAAGCCGCGCTTGCTGACATCGGCGGCCTCGATCACCAGATGGGTCGCCATCGGGAAATAGCCGAACAGCGTTTCGCCGGCTGCGATCATGGGATGTTTCGAGGCCAGCACCTCGCCAAAGCCCCACACCGGGATGATGCCGTAGCCGTCGGGCGCCGGGAAAAGGTGCCAGTATTTCAGCTGCTCGCCGATCACGGCGTAGGTGATGTTGTTGGCGGTGAAGGCGAAGCGGGTCACCTTCACAAGCAGCGCGTCGGCCGGCAGCGCCGCGGCGTCCGGCAATCGCGTCTCGATCACCTTGCATTGCTGCAGGTCGTTGCGGATGACGATGAAGTCAGTGGCGTTCATGGCGATGATCCCGGCTTCGGATGCAGGCGCATCGTTGCGTCGATCGCCGGCGTTTTGCAACAGCAACTAAGTTTCAAACGCCGTTCGCCCCACCGTCACCTGGTTCAGCGAAGCTGTCCTTCGCGGTAGAGGTCGCGCAGCTTGCGCTTGAAGATCTTGCCGGTGGCCTCGCGCGGCAGCGCGTCCATGAAGCGGATGTCGCGCGGCACCTTGAAATTGGCGAGCTTGCCGCGCAGGAAATCCTGGATCGCCGCGACCGACAGCGCAGCGCCCGCTTCCGGCTCGACGCAGGCGAACAGCCGCTCGCCATATTCGTCGTCGGGCACGCCGAACACCGCGCAGTCGCGGACACCGTCCATGCCGATCAGCGTGTTCTCGATCTCGGCGGGATAGATGTTGACGCCGCCCGAGATCACCATGTCGCGCTTGCGGTCGCACAGGAACAGATAGCCGTCGGCGTCGAGATAGCCGACATCGCCGACGCTGATCAGGCCCTCGCGGTCGGCCTCGGCGCGCGCCTTGGCGTTACCGTGATAGTCGAAGTCCGATATCAAGGTTTGACGCATGAAGATCTCGCCGGGCTCGTCGATGTCGCAAGGCGTGCCGTCGGGCCGGAAGATCCTGACGATGCCGCCCTCGATCGCCCGCCCGACGGTGCCGGGCTTGGCCAGCGCTTCCGCCGAGGAATGCCACACCGGGATGCCGGTCTCGGTCGAGCCGAGATATTCGTTGATCACGGGTCCCCACCACTCGATCATCGCGCGCTTGACGTCGACCGGGCAGGGCGCCGCGCCATGGATGATGAAGCGCAGCGACGACAGATCGTAGCGGCGCCGCGTCTCCGCCGGGAGGCGCAGCAGCCGCACGAACATGGTCGGCACCATGTGCATGTGGCTGACGCGATGGCGCTCGATCAGCTGCAGCAGATCCTCGGGATCGAAGCGCGGTTCGAGCACGATGCTGCAGCCGTTGCGGAACGCGAGCATGCCGTAGGAATGCGGGGCCGAATGGTACATCGGCCCGTTCATCAGGATCACCTGATCCTCATCGGGCTTGACGCCGTAGGTGAGCGCACCGATGCGGGCCGCCGCCGGCAGCTGCTCGGGACGCATCGGCTTGCGCCGCACGCCCTTCGGCAGTCCGGTCGTGCCCGAGGTGTAGAACATCGGCGCGGCGCCCAGCGGGGCGTCGGTCAGCGGTGCGTGGGTGTCGCGCCATTGGTCCCAGTCGGCGACGCCATCGGGCACGCGCGTGAGTTCCGGCGCCACGCCATAAGCGGCGGCGATCTCCGGCGGCGTCGTCACCACCAGCAGCTTGATCCCCGGCGGCAACCCGTCGCGGATCTGCGGCAAGAGATCGGCGTGGCAGACCAGCGTGTCGGCGCCGCTGTCGGACAGGATGTAGGCGACCTCGTCGGCCTTCAGATGCCAGTTGATCGGCACCACCGGACTGCCGAGCGCGGCTGAGGCTGCGACCACCTCGAACAGCGCGAAATCGTTGCGAAGCATCATGCCGACCGGCTTGCCACCCTGAACGCCGAGCGCGCGGAAGCCGGTCGCAGCCCGCGCGATGCGGGCGTGAATGTCGCCATAGCTGATCTGTCTGTCGCCGCTGATGATCATCGTCCGTTCCGTTTCCTCGCGATCGTCCGGCCGGTGTTCGGTCTTACCGATTTCCGGCCCGGGCCGCTTATTTGGTTTTCGCAAACGCGATGATCGGTGACCAGATCGCGTCGGGCATCTCCTTGTAGATCGCGTTGTGATCAAATCCGTCGATCACGCTGGAGGTCTTCGTTGTCGGCTTGGCATCATAGACCCGTTGGCCGAG
>DASVOL010000406.1:0-5188 GCA_036383375.1 Bradyrhizobium sp.
GCCGCCGCCACCACCGCCCATGGCACCGCCGCCGCCGACATGGCCACCGCCACCACCGCCGCCGCGCGCACCACCGCCACCGCCCATCGCGCCCATCTGCGCGGCAGACTGGGCGATCGAAACGGTCGGCGCCACAGCCAACGGCAGCGCAAGCGCCAGCGCCGCGGCGGTGCTCAGAACCTTCATATTGATCATTTTGGACTCCATCAAAACGGACAATGTCTAACCAACTCTGCGGTCGGACGTTCCCGCGTTCCACATTGATTGTCCGTCATCTTTGCTTGACCGGCGGCGCATGTATGGCAGGTGAACAAAACTCCTCGTGACCGCGTCATTTGGTCGCCAAAGGGCCCGCAACCCGGGGCGTATTCAGGGAGTGTCCGGCTACCTTGGCGGCGGCTGGACATTTGGAGATTCAGGTGGCATCAGAGCCGGGACTGCCTCGAACCGACGACCGGCCACGCATGAAACAATTCCTGCTGAAATTCTTCACCTGGTGGAACGGCCAGACCTTTGGCACGCAATTTTGGACCTCGCGCTACGGCGAGCTGGTCGGCCAGGACGAGCAGGGCAATCGCTACTACCGGACCAAGGGTGGCGAGATCGATCCGACGCTGCATTTCGAGCGCCGCTGGGTGATCTATAACGGCTATGCCGAGGCGTCCCGAATCCCGGCCGGCTGGCACGGCTGGCTGCATCACACGGTTGATGTGCCCCCGACCGAGGAGAAGTACGCGCCGCGGGAATGGGAAAAGCCGCATCTGCCGAACATGACCGGTACCGCGCAGGCCTACCGTCCGTCCGGCTCGACCCTGGCAAGCGGCCGCCGCCCCAAGGCGACCGGCGACTATCACGCCTGGACGCCGGGAAGCTGAGCTTCACGCATTGTTGTTTCGGATGTGCGCGCGTAACACCGCGCGTGCGTCGCACACGTGCCTGTGGACAACGGTAACAGCGGGGACAGGTGCGCCGCATCCGATGCTGTCGGCTTGCGCTGCGCGCGCCTTCGCGGCTCAATGAAGCCATCTTACGGAGATGGGAAACCATCGCGTCGGATCGGGCTCCAGATCGCGACTGTCCCGATGAGCAGCGGCCTCCGAGTTGGATGCGGCCGGGAGATAGGCCCCCGGTGCAGACGTCCGGAAATCGCCCGCAAATGTGAGGCTGCCGTGAGACAGGAAGGGCCGCTCGGGAAACCGGGCGGCCTTTTTCTTTCGCAGGACGGCTGAAGGCGTCAGGACGCCCCCTTGCTTGGGGCAAACGGCCTCGCAACGTCGCGAACGCAATCGGCAAACACTTGCGCGACCGGGCTCAGCATCCGGCCCTTCAGGGTGAAAATCGCCGTCGGCAAATGCCATCGCGGCAATGCGACGGGCAACGCCTTGAGCAGAGCAGCTCCGGGGCCGAAGCGTAGCGCCGAGCCCGGAACGAGCGTGAGGTAGCGCCCGGTGGCGAGCAGGCTGATGCGCAGGTGTAACGAGTTGCTGAAGATCGTTGCGGTGGGGATCGGCAGGTTCGCGGCACGGAATGCTTCGACGAACGGCGAGCCGGATTCCGCTTCCAGCGTCGACAGGATCCACGGCGCGTCGACGAGTTCTGAAAGCGTCAGCTTGCGGCGGCGCGACCAGGAGCTTTGCGGGCCGGCGACGACGGCTAGCGGCTCGTAGAACAGCGGCTGCATGTCGAGGTCGGAGTCCGGTGTCTCCGTCAGCAGCCGCGAGATCACGATTTCGCATTGACGCTCCCGGAGCAGGTTGAACTGATGGAGCGCAGTGCCTTGCTCCAGCCTGACGCGCAGACGCGGCAGTCGCTTTGACAGCCGCTCGATGGCTGCCGGGACGAGGCCGGCGGCCCACACCTCGGTGCAGGCAATGCGCAGCTCACCCGCCTGGGGATCGGCGAGAAACGCGATCTCCTCGACACTTTGCCGGAGCTCATCGAACACCGCGGTGCCGCGCTTGAGCAGCGCCTTGCCGAACAGCGTCGGCTCGACGCCGCGCGCCGTGCGGTCGAGCAGTGTCGCGCCGAGCATGTGTTCGAGATTGGCGATCGTGCGCGAGATCACCGGCCGTGAGATCGCCAGCCGCTCGGCAGCCTTCGCCATGCTGCTCTCCTCGACCACCGTCATGAAGACGTGGAGGTCGCGAGGCTTGAGAAAACGTCCAACCCTGTCGGCCCAGCGCATGTGACGTACCTAAACGGCTACCGGCCTGTCGAATAATCGATCTTGTGGATACTCCTGTTTTCCCGCTGACTCCAGCTCCGGGCCTGAAGTCTCGGCCCGGACCCGCTCGATACGCAGGAGATGGCGATGGGGCACATTCGCGTCGCAGCCACGGCATTTGTATTGGCAATGGGCGCCACGGCCAGCGGCGCGGCCGAGGTCGCCGTTCTCAGCACGCCGACCATGAAGGGTGCCTTCAATGAGCTGGCACCGGCCTTCACACGCGCAACCGGTCATACGCTTGTCCTCGCCTTCGAAGGCGTGCCGGTGCTCAAGCGCCAGATCGAAGCGGGCGAGAAGTTCGATGCCGCCGTCTTGCTGCCAGCGGCGCTCGATGATCTTGCCCGGCTGGGCAAGATCGCCGCGGGATCGCGATCGGACTTCGCTCGTACGGCTGCCGGTGTGGCGATCCGCGCGGGTGCGCCGAAGCCTCAGGTCGCCTCCGTCGATGACCTCAAGCGAACATTGCTGGCGGCGAGAACGATCGCTTATTCGAGCGACAGCGTAAGCGGCAGCTATTTTCTTCGCTTGCTCGATCGCCTCGGAATCGAAGGCGAAGTGAAGCCGAGGCTCCTGGCTGTCACTGGGCGGAGCCCGGTAGATGCCGTCGCGCGCGGCGAAGCCGAGCTCACGGTGATTACCGTGCCGAACATCATCGGGGTCGAGGGCGTTGCTCTCGCAGGGGTGCTTCCGGACGAGTTGCAGAACTACACCACCTTCAGCGTCGGCATCAGCGCCAGCGCAGGCGAGCCGAAGGCCGCCGAACAGTTGATCGCATTCCTGCACTCGCCGGCGGCGGCTGCTGCGATACGGAGCAGGGGATTGGAGCCCGTTGTCCCCTGAAGCTCTGCGCTCGCGGCCGACGGCAATTGTCGCGAGGAGTGATCAGGACGCCCCCTGGCCGAGCCGTGCCGCGGCGCGGCTCATGAGTTCGCCCCGCCGCGCGTGTGCCGGCCCCATCCGCTCCTTCATGAAGGCGAGGATCTCGGCCGGCGCAGTATCGGGCGAGCCGGCATTGAACGGCGGGGCCGGGTTGTATTCGAGCCGGAGCTGGATCGCTTCGGCGGTCTTTCGATCAACGAGTTCGGACACCAGCGTCAGCGCGAAATCGATGCCGGCGGTGACGCCGCCGCCGGTGAAACGGTTGCGGTCGACGCAGACCCGCGTCTTGGTCGGGATGGCTCCGAAGCCCGACAGAAAATCGATCGCGCTCCAATGCGTGGTGGCGCGATAGCCCTTCAGCAGACCGGCGGCGCCGAGCACCAGCGAGCCCGTACAGACCGACGTGACGTATTTCGCGCCTTCGGCCTGCTTGCGCAGGAAGGCGAGCATCTCCTCGTCGCCGACCATGTCGTCGGTGCCGAACCCGCCGGGCACGCAGATCACGTCGAGCTGCGGGCAGTCGGCAAAGGTCGTGGTCGGCGTCAGGACCATGACGGAGTCGGTCGGAACCGGTTCGATCCGTTTCCAGATCAGATGCACCTTGGCGCCGGGGACCGAGGAGAACACCTGCAGCGGGCCGGTCAGGTCGAGCTGGGTCACCTTCGGGAAGACAAGCAATCCAATCTGCAGGGGGTCGGACATCGGTGCTCTCCAATTAGCGCTTGACGGAACCACGATGCCATGGTGGCCTCCTGTCCAAAATGGCGTAATTCCCTCATTTTCGGACGTAGGTCGCCATCTCCCGGTATTCGGCATTGCGAGGATTTGGCAGATGATCGGCATCCTGATCTTTCCCGACTTCCAGCTGCTCGACGCGGCCGGCCCGATCGCGGCGTTCGAGATCGCGGCGCGCTTTGCCAACAACCCGCCAGCGATCAAGACGATCGCGCTGAAGGCCGGGCCGGTGCGCTCTTCGTCCGGTGTCGAGATGCTGGCGCGCGGCTTCAAGCCGTCAGCGGCGATCACGACGCTGATCATCGCGGGCGGCAACGGCGTGCGCACGCCGGCGACCTGTCCGGTCACGCTGTCATTCGTGCGGCGGATGGCGAGCCGCGGCATCCGCGTCGCCAGCGTCTGCTCGGGCGCCTATGTGCTGGCCGAGGCCGGCCTGCTCGACGGCCGCCGCGCCACCACGCACTGGCAGCGCACGCCGCATTTCGTGAAGACCTATCCGAAGGTCAAGCTCGAGCCGGACCAGATCTTCGTCCGCGACGGCAATATCTGGAGCTCGGCCGGCATCACCGCCGGCATCGATCTCGCGCTCGCCATGATCACCGAAGACTACGGCGACGAGGTCGCGCAGAACACCGCGCGGCAGCTCGTGCTGTACCATCGGCGCAGCGGCGGGCAGTCGCAGTTTTCCTCGCTGCTGGAATTGAAGGCGCCGAACGGCCGGTTCGGGCCGTTGCTCGCCTGGGCGCGCGAACATCTCGACGCGCCGCTGACGGTCGAGGACCTCGCCGACAAGGCCGGGATGAGCTCGCGGCATTTCACCCGCGCCTTCATCGCAGAGACCGGCACCACACCATCGAAGGCGGTGGAGCGATTGAGGATCGAAGTGGCGCGGCAGCGCGTGCAGTCGTCGGGCGAGGCGATCGAACGCGTCGCCGAGATCACCGGCTTCCGCGATCCCGAGCGGATGCGCCGCGCCTTCATCCGCGCCTTCGGCCAGCCGCCGCAATCGCTGCGCCGGGCATCGCGCGCGGGGTAGGTCGTCGACTTGCGGAAACTCCGGCGAGTCGTTGGAGAAGCGCGATCGTTCGAGCGCGAAGCGAACGCAGCTGCCGCTGTGGGACCGTCGCCAAACTTATCGGGCTGCAGGCAGAGGCAATTTGAGTTTGGGACAAGCTCGTTGTCCGATCTCACACGATTCATTCAGTCGTTGCACCGATGAACCGGCGCGAAGGTTCCTGTGACCCACGTTAGGTGGGGCGTTGCGGACCCGAGGAGGTTCCACATGACAAAGCATCGAACGATTACCGGGTTCGTGGCCGTCACCCTGCTGGCTGTCACTGCAACCGC
>DASVOL010000407.1:0-2820 GCA_036383375.1 Bradyrhizobium sp.
TGCCGCGCCTGCGCCGGCCGCCTCGCCCTCGCCCGCGCCGACCCCGTCGGCGACACCGGCGCCGGCGTCGAAATAGCGGCATTGCGCGATTGGGTCCGGCCGCGATTTTTTTCGCGGCTGGAACGGCTTGCGCCCTTAAAACGCCATTGCGGCATACCAGTTGTTAAATCGGATGGCGGAGATATCTTTCCCTCCGCCGCTATGTTGGTCGAACCCAGGGGACGGGTTCGCTTAGTCCTCAATCTCAGGCCCCGTATGGTTTAACCGCGATGCGCGCCGTCGTCGCCGTCCTGTTGCTTGTCACCGCCGCCCACGCCGCCCTGTGGGGTCTCTTTCAGGAGAAGCAGTCGGCGCCCGATTTCCGTGGCACGTTGCCGAGCCTGTCCTACGCCCCGTTCGAGTCCGGGCACACCGTCGCAGATGTTGCCGCCGACACCGAGAAGGTGCGCACCGACCTGCGAAAGCTCTCGACGCTCACCAAAGCGGTCCGCCTGTATTCGTCGACCGAAGGCAACGAGCTGGTGCCGCCGGTCGCCGCCGAGTTCGGCATGAAGGTCACGGTCGGCGCCTGGATCGACAAGGACGCCAACCGCAACAATCGCGAGATCGAAGCCGCGATCAACCTGGCCAAGCGCAACAGCAACGTCATCGGCATCGTGGTCGGCAACGAAACCGTGTTCCGCGGCGAGCAGGTCCCGCTGGAAAACCTCGGCTCAGTTCCGGAAATCGGCGTGCCGCCTGAGGAGTCCGAACGGATTCTCCGCGAGGAGGCACAGCGCCTGCACGACGCGGAAACGCAGCCCGAGGACAAGCGGTCCGAAGCCGTCAAATGGGCGATCGCCGAAAGCAACGTGCATCGCCTGATCAAGGTGATCCAGCGCGTCAAGAAGTCGGTCAGCGTTCCCGTCACGACCGGTGAAATCTGGAACATCTGGCGCGACCATCCGCAGCTCGCCAATTCGTCCGACTTCATCGCCGCGCACGTGCTGCCGTACTGGGAGAACTTCACCGACAAGCAGGCGGTGGACCAGGCGGTCGACCGCTACAATCTCCTGCGCGACTCGTTCCCCGGCAAGCGCATCCTGATCGCCGAATTCGGCTGGCCGAGCCAGGGCTACAATCTACGCAGCGCCGAGCCGGGTCCATTCCAGCAGGCTACGGTGCTGCGCAATTTCGTCGCCCGCGCCGAAGCCATCGGCATGGACTACAACATCGTCGAGGCCATCGATCAGCCGTGGAAGTTCTTCGAAGGCGGCGTCGGTCCCTACTGGGGCGTCCTCAATGCCGACCGCGAGGCCAAGTTCGCCTGGACCGGCCCGGTCACCGATCTGAACTACTGGAAGATCGCGCTGGTCGCCGTGCTGGTCGGCCTCTTCATGTCGCTGCCGATCCTGCGGCTGGACCAGCCGACCGTGATGCAGGCGCTGCTGCTGTCGGCCGCAGCCAACGGCGTCGGTGCCTGGGTTGCGACCGTGTTCTCGTACTGGACCACGCACTACTTCGTCTGGGGTTCGGCCTTTGCGCTCAGCCTCGGCCTCGTGCTGTTGGTTCCGCTGGTGCTGATCGCGATGGCGCGGATCGAGGAGATCGCGGCGGTGGCGTTCGGCCGCGGCCCGCGCCGGTTGATCGGCAAGAGCGCGCCGCTCGCGCCCGCCACGATGGGCGAGGACGTCAAGTTTCCGAAGGTCTCGATCCACATCCCGGCCTATTTCGAGCCGGTCGAGATGCTGAAGCAGACGCTCGATGCGGTGTCGCGGCTCGACTATCCGAACTTCGAGTGCGTCTGCATCATCAACAACACCCCCGATCCCGACTTCTGGCGGCCGATCCAGGATCACTGCCGTCAGCTCGGCGAGCGCTTCAAGTTCATCAACGCCGAGAAGGTGCAGGGCTTCAAGGCCGGCGCGCTGCGGATTGCGATGGAGCGGACCGCGGCGGACGCCGAGATCATCGGCATCATCGACGCCGACTATGTCGTGCATCCGGACTGGCTCAAGGACCTGGTGCCGGCCTTCGCCGATCCGCGCGTCGGCCTCGTGCAGGCGCCGCAGGAGCATCGCGACGGCGACCGCTCGCTGATGCACTACATCATGAACGGCGAATATGCCGGGTTCTTCGACATCGGCATGGTCCAGCGCAACGAGTTCAACGCCATCATCGTGCACGGCACGATGTGCCTGATCCGCCGCGCCGCGATGGACAAGGCCGGCGGCTGGTCCTCCGACACGATCTGCGAGGACACCGACCTCGGCCTCACCATCCAGCAGCAGGGCTGGCTCACGCACTACACCAATGTGCGCTACGGCGAGGGCCTGCTGCCCGACACCTATGAAGCCTTCAAGAAGCAGCGCCACCGCTGGGCCTATGGTGGCTTCCAGATCGTCAAGAAGCACTGGCGGCGCTTCCTGCCCGGCGGCAGCCGCCTCACGCCGGACCAGCGCCGCGAATTCTCGCTCGGCTGGCTGAACTGGCTCGGGGCCGAAAGCCTCGGCGTGGTGGTTGCGATCCTCAATCTGATCTGGGTGCCGATCGTCGCCTTCGCCGACATCGCCATCCCCGACAAGATCCTGACGCTGCCGATCATCGGCGCTTTCGTCGTCTCGCTGGCGCACTTCCTGTCGATGTACCGCGCTCGCGTCGCCATCAAGCCCGGCCAGATGCTGGGTGCCATGATCGCGGCGATGAGCGTGCAGTGGACGGTGTCGCGCGCGGTGGCGCAGGGCCTCATCACCGAGCACATCGCCTTCGCCCGCACGTCCAAGGGCGGCCTGAGCCGGATGTCGATCGAGTTCCAAGCGTTCTGGGAGGCCGTGATCGGCG
>DASVOL010000408.1:0-4096 GCA_036383375.1 Bradyrhizobium sp.
CGTTAGGCTGGCTCCAACCAACAAACTCAGGGAGCGACCCATGTCCGATGCCGATACCGTGCTCGTCGAGCGCGACGGTCCCGTCACCATCATCTCGATCAACCGTCCGCACAACCGCAACGCGGTCGACGGCGCGACCGCGCGCAAACTGTATGACGCGTTCCTCGCCTTCGACGCCGACGCAAGCGCGTCGGTCGCGGTGTTCACCGGGACCGGCGGCTATTTCTGCGCCGGCGCCGATTTGAAGGCGGTAGCGGCCGGCGATCGCGAGAAGAAGCGTGAGATCGGCGGCCACAACACCATCGCGCCGATGGGACCGAGCCGGCTGCGGCTGTCGAAGCCGGTGATCGCCGCGATCGAGGGCTTTGCGGTCGCCGGCGGCATGGAGCTTGCGCTATGGGCCGACATGCGCGTCGTCGCCGAGGACGCGACCTTCGGCGTGTTCTGCCGTCGCTTCGGTGTGCCGCTGATCGACCTCGGCACCATCCGCCTGCCGCGCCTGATCGGCCATTCGCAGGCGATCGATCTGATCCTCACCGGACGCCCGGTCGCAGGCCCCGAGGCGCTTCGCATGGGACTGGCCAACCGGCTGGTGCCGAAGGGCGAGACGCGCGCGCATGCCATCGCGCTCGCCAAGGACATCGCGAAATTCCCGCAGAACTGCATGCGCGCCGACCGGCTGTCGGCGTTGCGGCAATGGGATCTGGAGGAAGAAGACGCGATCAGGAACGAGATGCGCGGCGGGCTCGAGGTGATCGGGTCGGGCGAAACGCTGGCGGGTGCGACGCGCTTTGCTTCGGGCGTCGGCCGCCACGGCGCGTTCGGCAACGAGGGCGGGAACGGGTAGTCGCGCAGCGCCTGCCTTTGTGTTCCCGGCGCCGGCGTGCTGAGCTGTCGCATCATTCCGAAAGAAGACCGATGCCTGCACAATCGATCGCAACCGAGCTGAAGCATTTCACGACATCCGATTTCCGCCTGGAGAACGGCAGCGTGCTGGGCGAGGTCACCATCGCGTACCGCACGGTCGGCACGCTGGCCCCCAACCGTGACAATGTCGTGCTGATCACGCACGGCAACACCAGCGGGCCGCAGATGATCGATCCCGGCGGATCGACCGGCGAAGGCAGCTGGAACGAGATCGTCGGCCCCGGCAAGGCCGTCGACACCAACAGTTACTTCGCGATCTGCCCGAACATGCTGGGCTCGTCCTACGGCTCGACCAACGCGGCAAGCATCGACCCGCGGACCGGCCGCCGCTACGGGCCGCGCTTCCCCGACATCACCGTCGGCGACATCGTCGCCACCCAGCGCGCGATGCTCGATGAACTCGGCATCGACAAGCTCGTTGCGATCGTCGGTCCGTCCTATGGCGGCTTCCAGGCGCTGCAATGGGCGGTGAACTATCCCGACGCCATGCGCGGCATCGCGGCTGTCGTCACCGCGCCGCTGGTGCCGCGCGAGCGTGCCGAGGGCAACGTCGCGCGCCTGCTGGCGGCGCTGTCGCAGGACCCGAACTGGAACGGCGGCGACTATTACGATCACGGCGGCGTGCTCGAAACCATGATCCAGATCCGCACCGCGACGCTGAAGACCTACGGCATCGAGACGCGGCTGCGCGACACGCTGACCGACCCCGCTGATATCGAGGCCGCGATCCGCGCCGAGGCGGCGGAATGGGCCAGGGGGTTCGACGCCAATTCGCTGCTGACCTTGGCCAAGGCGCTGCGCGACTTCGACGTGACGGCGCAGTTCGGACAAATCAAGGCCAAGGTGCTCTATGTCCTGTCGCGGACCGACAGACTGTTCCCACCGGAGCTTGCGCCCCAGGTGATGCCGGCGCTGAAGGCCGCCGGCATCGACGCCGATTATTTTCTGCTCGACAGCGACTACGGCCACTCGGCATCAGGCCGCGACGCACACAAATGGGCGCCGCGGCTCCGCGCGTTCATGGACAGCCTCGGCTAGACGATCGGATCGCATCGATCGATCCGGTCCGGGAACCCGCACCCGCCCTCCCCGCAACCAGGAGGGACGAAACTGCGCGCGTTGAGAAATGGTTGTCATAAAAATCCTGTTGTCGTCCTGCGCCGGGCTCGTCTACGACTGGCGGCGTAAGTTTCAGGACATTTTTTAACGTGATTAGTCGATCGCTTCATTTCGGCTCGCGGGCGCGGCGGGCCATGCACGACGTTATCGGCGGCGGCGCCGCCAGCGTGCTCGGCATCACGTTTGGCCTGTCTTACGCGCTGCTGATCTTCGCCGGGCCATTGTCGCCCTATCTGTCATATGGGGTCGCGGCGACGTTCATCTCCTCGGCGGTGCTCGCGACCTTCATCGCACTCGGCAGTTCGCTGCCCTTTGCGGTAGCCGGCCCGGACACGTCCACGTCGGCGGTGACCGGTATTCTAATGGCCTCGCTGGTCGAGCGCATCAGCGCCGCCAACCCGGCGGCGCCGCTGCTCACGCCGGTGCTGATCACGCTGGGGCTCTCGACCATCATCACCGGCATCGTGCTGTGCTGCCTCGGGCTGACGCGGCTCGGCCGCGCCATCCGCTACGTGCCCTATCCCGTGGTCGGCGGATTCCTCGGCGCGACCGGCCTCTTGATCGTGCTGGGCGCAATCAGGGTGATCACGGGTTACCCCGTGCAGCTCAACACGCTCTTCCACTTCACGAATATCATCACGATCTCCGAGCTCAGCGCCGCCTGCGCGATGGCGCTGGTGCTGTATCTGACCTGGCATCGTTCGCGCACCCCGTTCGGCTTGCCGATCATCCTGGTCGGCGGCGTGGTCGTGGCGCATCTCATGTTCTGGATCACCGGCCTCACGCCCGAGGAAGCTCATTTGACCGGCTGGACCTTCCAGCCGCCGCCGGCATCGACCTTCATGCTGCCGTGGCACGCGGCCGAGCTTGTGCAGTATCCATGGTCGGCGGTGCCGGACCTGCTCGGCAACATGGTCGCCGTCGTCTTTGTCACGGCGGCGAGCACGCTGTTCAATACCACCGGCATCGAGGTCGCGGTGCATCGCGAGGCCAACCTCGAGCGCGAGCTCAACATCACCGGCTTCGCCAACATCCTGACCGGCACGCTGGCCGGCTATGCCGGCTGCATTTCGGTCAGCCGTTCGATCCTGAATTTCTCCAGCGGCGGGCGCGGCCGGCTGTCGGGCTTGACGGTTGCGGCGATCTCGCTGCTGATGCTGGCGGTAGCGCCGCAGCTGCTCGGCTACATGCCGAAATTCGTGCTCGGCGGGCTCCTGATCTACCTCGGCGCCGACCAGCTGCACAAATGGATGATCGAATCGCGCAAACGGCTGTCGCAAACCGAGTATCTGTCGCTGCTCGCGATCATCGTCATCATCGTGGCCTGGGGCTTCGTGCCCGGCATCCTGATCGGCATCATCATCGGCTGCGCGACCTTTGCGCTCAGCGCGGCGCGGGTCGAGGCGATCAAATACGGCTTTGACGGCTCGGAATATCGCAGCTCGCTGGACCGCTCGCGTGACGATCGGGATGTGCTGCAAGCCCACGGCGGCAAGATCCAGGGGCTGACGCTGCAGAGCTATCTGTTCTTCGGCTCTGCCAACCGGCTCTACCAGCACGTCAAGGCGCTGCTGCGCGAGCACCCGGAGTGCCGCTATCTGCTGTTCGACTTCAGGCTCGTCACCGGCGTCGATTCATCGGCGGTCTACAGCTTTGCGCAGATCAAGCGCAGTGCGCACGAGGTCGGCGTCGAGCTGGTGCTGGTGCACCTGTCGACCAAGGCCGAGCAGGTGCTGCGCGCCAGCGACTTCATCACCGAGGGCGTCACCGTGATCGACGAACTCGATCATGCACAGGAATGGTGCGAGAACCAGATCATCGCACAACACCAGGAGCTCGCGCAGGAAGAGGCCGACCTGCGCGGCTGGTTCACGGGACTGCTCGACAGCGAGGGCGACGCCGACGCCCTGATCCGGCGCTGCCAGCGCATCGAGGTCGATGCCGGCGAGGTCATCGTGCACGCCGGCGACGCCGCCGATTCCATGCACTTCATCCTGGACGGGCGCGTCGGCATCATGGTGCCCGCCGAAGACGGCCGCTCCACCCGGGT
>DASVOL010000409.1:0-3754 GCA_036383375.1 Bradyrhizobium sp.
AATGACCGAGATCATCGCCGGCATCCGTGTACCCGACAGCGCCATGGCACGTGCCGCCACCCAGATGGTGCGCGATACCGAGGACGACCTGCTCTACAATCACAGCCGCCGCGTGTTCTTCTGGGGCGCGCTGACCGGCAATCGCCGCAAGCTGAAGTTCGATGCCGAGCTGCTCTATGTCGGCGCCATGTTTCACGACATGGGCCTCACCGCCAGGCATGCGAGCCCCGATCTGCGCTTCGAGGTCGACGGCGCCAACGCCGCACGCGACTTCCTCAGGGGCTACGGCGTCGCCGAGCGCGACATCGATGACGTCTGGGCCTCGATCGCGCTGCACACCACGCCCGGGATCCCCGAGCATATGCGTCCGACCGTCGCGCTGGTCACCGCCGGCGTCGAGATGGACGTGCTCGGCATCGCCTATGACGATTTCTCGCACGAGCACCGCGACCATGTCTGCACGCATCATCCGCGCGAGGCGAACTTCAAGGAGAACATCATCGATCATTTCGCGGCCGGCACCATCAGGAAGCCGCTGACCACCTTCGGCAACGTCAAGGCCGACGTGCTGGCGCTGAAGGATATGAACTACACACGGGTGAACTTCTGCTCGATCATCCTCGGCTCGAAATGGCCGACATGACGCCGCGCCGAATTTCGATCCGAACCGCGAAGGAGAACACCATGACCATCGCCGTCAACACCGGTTTCGTCGAGGCCGAGCGGACCAACATCGCGGCGGCGCTCTCGACGGTTCTCGCCGACACCTATGCGCTGTACCTGAAGACGCATGGCTACCACTGGAACGTCACGGGTCTGACGTTCCATGCCCTGCATACGCTGTTCGAAGGGCAGTATCGGGAGGAATGGCAAGCGCTCGACGATATCGCCGAGCGCATCCGCGCCCTCGGCGAACTGGTGCCGCAGACCTATTCCGCATTCGCCAAGCTCACGGCGATCAAGGACGGCTATGCGAGCCTCGACTCCGAGGCGATGGTAGCCGAGCTGCTGCATGACAACGAGACGGCCGTGCGGACGATCCGCGATGCTTTCGCGGTCGCCGAGTCCGCCGGAGATCAGGCGACAATGGACATGCTCAACGTGCGCACCACCGCACACGAGAAGCACGCCTGGGTGCTGCGCGCGACGCTCGACGTCAAATAACCGAACCGACTGAACCGCACCAGCGTGTCGGTTCAGGCGTGCGGACCGCGGTCAGGGCCTGGAGCTCGCCCAGTGGCCGCGAGCGCGAGCCTGGCAAGGTAGTGCGTCCAACCCTTGCTATGGCTCGCGCACTGCTCAGCGTTCGGCAGGCCGCTATGGGTCATCCGCAACAGCGTGCCGCTGTCCTTGCCGATCAGGTCGATCTCGATCAGGCTCGATCCCGGCGGCACTTCCGCGCCGCCCTCCCAGCCGAAACTGTAGGCGAGACGATGTACCGGCACGACCTCGCGGAACGCGCCGCGGGCGGCGCGGTTGCGGTCGTCGCCGAGACCCTTGAGCAGATAGAGCCCGCCGGGATGCAGCTCGGTCTCAGCCTCGAGCCCCATCCAGCTCACGATCTTCTGCGGATCGGTCAGGAAGGCGAACACGGTGGCGGGCGGCGCCGCGATCTGGATCTCGCGTTGAACGATGAAGGCTTCAGTCATCGATCCATTCTCCATTGACGTCGGGCTTCAGGGATAATTCGTGACAAGGGTGGCGCATCAACCCCATGATGGGGTGATGCAATTGTCCTCGACTCTGAGCTGGCTGGTCGACGCCGCGGCCGAGACCGCGGGCGCCAACCGGTTGCTGGCGGATCTGGGTCACCATCTTATCACGGATGGCCTGCCGCTTGCCGGCGGCGCGCTGACGCTCGAGGTTCCGCACCCGCTGATCGCAAGGCGCACCTGGTTGTGGCGCGCCGGCAATGGCGAGGTCATCGAGGCGCTCGGGTTCGCGCCGGAACAACCCTTTGCAATGCCCGGTCTGGTCGGATCCGGCGATGCCGGCCGGCGCTGGCTCAATGGCCTCGCACCCGGCCCGATCCACGAGGACACGATCGGAACGCGGCCGGATGGCCCGACCCTCGGCTGGATCGGGACCCGCGCCTTCGCGCCGACCGAGGCGGATCAATTGCGCGAGGCCGCGCGCTTCACGGCCGCGCCGCTCGCCGCGCTCGCGGCGCGCGCGACATTGACGGCGGCGCTTGAGGCCTATCTCGGCCGGCGCAGCGCGGCGCGCGTCCTGGCATCGCCGTTGCGGCGCAACACCGGCGAGACCATCCGGGCAGCGCTGTTGTTTGCCGACCTGCGCGGCTTCACCGCGCTCTCCGAAAGCCATCCGCCTGCCGAGGTGATCGCGGCCCTCGACGCCTGGTTCGACCGCATCGCCGGCGCGATCCACGCCTTCGGCGGCGAGGTGTTGAAATTCATCGGCGACGGCCTGCTCGCGATCTTTCCGGTCACGACCAGCGCGCGCAGCGCATGCGAGGCAGCATTGCGCGCGGTGTCGGCGGCCCGCGTCGGCATGGCGCATCTCGATACCGAGCGGCGCAAGCACGGCCTGCCGCCACTGCCGTTCGGCGTGGCGCTGCATCTCGGCGAGGTGCACTGGGGCAATATCGGCGCCGCCGACCGGCTCGACTTCACCGCGATCGGCGCTGCGGTCAATCTGGTCAGCCGGCTGGAAGGCCTGTGCAAGCCGCTGGAGCAGACCGTGCTGGTCTCGGGCGCGCTCGCCGCCGAGACCGAGATGCTGCTGGTCGCGCTCGGCACCCACGAGCTGCGCGGCATCGCGCGGCCGTGCGCGGTATTCACCCTGCCGGAGGGATGAGCCGGTCATCGGAACAGGCGCAGCCACGGCGCCAGATGAAACGCGCTCATCAGCGCGTACATCGGGACCATCCCCTGCAACGAGAACGGTCCCTGCATGGCGCCGCAGATCATGTCGGCCGGCGCCAGCGCGGCCACCAGCGCCATCACGGCGAAGGTCGGCGCCGCCGCCAGCGACAGCCAGCGTGCGACCATGGCACCGCGGCTACTGATGCGGCCTTTCAACCAATCCTGATGTGTCTCGATTCCGGTCATCATTCGATCTCTCTGGAGAAGATCCATGTCGTCATGTGCTAGGTTAGGACCGGGGCTCGGAGGGCGAGAGTGACAAGTGTGTCGGGATTCGAATGGACTCGCTGATTACGGCTGCGGCGCGCGCGCTTGCGGCGGGTGATCCCCTCGGCGCACTGAAACGGGTGGCCCTGCGCGACGATGCGCCGGCGCTGGCGCTGCGCGGCATCGCAATGGCCCGGCTCGGTGATTTCACCCGCGCCAAGGAGCTGTTGCGGCGCGCAGGGCGTGCCTTCGGCCCGCGTGAGGCGATCGCGCGGTCCCGCTGCGTGGTGGCCGAAGCCGAGATCGCGCTGGTGTCGCGCGACCTTTCGTTTCCCAGCAAGAGCCTTGCTGCGGCGCGCGCGACACTTGCGGCGCGCGGCGACGCACTCAACGCCGCCCATGCCGGCTATCTCGAAATCCGCCGCCTGCTCTTGATCGGGAGCCTCGATGCGGCCGAACGCATGCTTGGTGACCTCGACCCGGCGCCCTTCCCGCCGGCGCTGCGGGTCGGACATGAACTGGTCGTCGCCGGCATCGCGATGCGGCGGCTGCGGACCAAGCCGGCACGCGAGGCGCTGGCACGGGCAAGGGATGCGGCACGCCGCGCCGGCATCGCCGAGCTTGTGGCCGAGGTGGAGAGCACCGCGAACCTGCTCGCCACG
>DASVOL010000410.1:0-1576 GCA_036383375.1 Bradyrhizobium sp.
CCTTCTATGAAAAAGTCGGATTCGAGCAGAGCAAGACCGGATTTCAAATGAGGCGGCATCCGGTTCGACAATAGCGACGTAAGCAGCTCCGATCGCAGCGGGATTCACCCGACCGCCTATATATGATAATGTCCTTTATCACACATAGAGCGAGTGGTATATCGTGCCCTCCACAGGCAATGGAGGAAGCCTTGCGAACGGCAGTTTATATCACAGTCGGCGAGACAAACCGAAACCCGGTCGCGCTCGCGGATCTCGCGCGGCGTCAGGCCAATTATCTCGGACCTCAGGGCTTTAGAGCTATGCGCGAACAGACGGATGAGCGCTTTGAGGAACGGGGCTATCATCGGCTCGTATTCCCCAACAGCGCACTGGCGGCTCGGTTTCAGGAACGGGTCGAGGAAAATTGCGATGCCGCCGTGTCCACCGAGGCGCGCCGGATCAAGCCCAAGGTCAAGAAGCTTAAGCTACCCAAACGATGAAAGCGGTGCATGAGAAGATCGAGGGGCCGTTTGCCATCGAGGAAGACATCGCCCTCTATGGCATGGTCGCGGGCGATGCGACGCTGCATCGGGGCGTGCGCTTCATCCTGCACGGGACGATCGCGGGCAACCTCACGATCGAGCGCGGTGCGCGGGCCATCGTCCACGGCACCGTCGCGGGCCGTATCTATAATGACGGCGGCCGGGTCGAGCTGTTCGGCATCGCCGATGCCGTCACTAACGGTTCGCGCGATGCCATCACCATCATCGACCCCGCCGCCCATGTGCGGGGGCGACCCTGACGAGGCCGTTTAAACGATCCTGAAGATCCATCACAAGGAGGCCGCGATGCACAAGGATGACGACGAGGCTTTCGCCGACAACTATGCCGAGCGCGACCAGGCCAGGGCGCTGCGCGAGCAGGCCCGCGCTGGCGGCCTGCGCTTCGAGACATATCTACCCGGCGAATTGGCCGATTGGCTGTTGGCGCAGGTCGAGCGGGGCCATTTCGTTGATCCGTCCGAGGCGGTGTTCGCGATCGTCAAGAACTTCATCGACATGGAGCCGCACCGCGATTTGCGCGACGAGCTGCTACGCCGGATATTGGATGCGTCGATAAAGAGCGGCCTTGAGGACGTGGAGGCGGGCCGCCTCCATGATGCCGAAGAGGTGTTTGCGCAATTACGCCGGGACATGGCGAAGCCGCAACCGGAGCCGGCGCGCTGGGAGAAAATCCAGCGATGAACCAGCTCGCCCCCCTCCCCTCGCCGTCGTTGGCGTTGCCGGCGCTGGTGGCGTCGGCCGACGAGGCGGCGCGGCTGCGCTTCCTTGAGTTCTTCGCCGTCACCATCCGCAACCCGCATACGCGCCGCGCCTATATGCGGGCGTCAGCCGACTTCCTGGCTTGGGTCGAGGCGCGCGGGGTGACATCGCTCGCCGGTGTGCAGCCGCTCCACGTCGCGGCCTGGGTCGAGGCGCTGGGGCGCGAGGTTGCCCCGCCCAGCGTCAAGCAGCGGCTCGCCGCTGTCCGCAACCTATTCGGATGGCTGGTGACGGGCCATATCGTGCCGGTGAACCCTGCCGGATCGGTGCGC
>DASVOL010000411.1:0-3778 GCA_036383375.1 Bradyrhizobium sp.
ATTCCGGATGACGTGCTTCAATACGCCTGCTGCGACGTCAATAACCGCGGCGTGTCCTATGCCGACGGCAAGATCTTCGTCGGCCGGCTCGACGGCAAGCTGACCGCGCTCGATGCCGAGACCGGCAAGGAGCTCTGGACCTCGACCGTGGTCGACTACAAGCAGGGCTCGGTCATCACCTCGCCGCCGCTGATCGTTCGCGACAAGGTGATCACCGGCTTCGGCGGCGGCGAATATGGCGTCCGCGGCTCGTTGCAGGCCTTCAACCTCAAGGACGGCAAACTGCTCTGGCAGACCTTCACGGTGCCGGCGCCGGGCGAACCCGGCAGCGACACCTGGAAGGGCGACACCGGGCTGCATGGCGGCGGCGCCGCCTGGCTGGTTGGCTCCTACGACGCCAAGTCCGACACCGTCTACTGGGGTACCAGCAATCCGGGACCGTGGAATACCGGCGTGCGCTCCACCGGCGACGGCAATTTCGGCAAGCTGACGAACCTCTACACCGCCTCGACGCTGGCGATCGATCCCAACACCGGCAAGATCAAGTGGCACATCCAGGGCACGCCGGCCGACGCCTGGGATTATGACGGCGTCAACGAGCTGCTGCTCGCCGACCTCAAGATCAAGGGCAGCGAGACGCCGGTTCTGATGAAGGCGGACCGCAACGGCTTCTTCTTCGTGGCCAACCGCGAGACCGGCAAGATGATCTCAGCCGAGAAGTACGTCTTCGCCAACTGGGCCAAGAAGTGGGACGTCAACACGATGCGGGCGGAAGAGGATCCGGACAAGCGTCCCGGCCCCGGCCACCCCGCCAAGGACATCTGCCCGAACCTGATCGGCGGCAAGAACTGGCAGCCGATGTCGTTCAACCCGCAGACCGGCCTCGTCTACATCCCGACCAACAATGTCTGCATGGATTGGTCGGTCTCTGACGTGAACTACAAGCGCGGCGTGTTCTATCTCGGCGCCGAGTTCCCGACCAAGGAAGGCCCCGGCGGCTTCCTCGGCGAACTCGTGGCCTGGGACCCGGTCGCCAATAAGAAGGTGTGGAGCATCAAGGAAGACCTGCCCTTCAACGGCGGTACGCTGACGACGGGCGGCAACCTCGTGTTCTCGGGCAATCTGCACGGCGACTTCCGCGCCATCGATGCCAAGAACGGCAAGGTGCTGTGGAGCAAGAACCTCGGCAGCGGCATCGGCGCGGGTCCGGTGACCTATTCGGTCGACGGCAAGCAGTATGTCGCGATCGTGGTCGGACGCACCGCGGCGCTGCCGGCCTTCCTCGGCGACATCGGCAAGAAGATGGTCGCCGCGGCGCCCGAAGGCGGCTCGCTGTTCGTGTTCGCCCTGCAGTAAACAATCGTCTAGGAGGCAGCATTGTCCGTGTCCTGCATCGCCCGAAACGAACTGCGCACCCCCTCGCGCACCACGCGGCTGGAACATGCAGTCCGGACCGTGCTGCTCTCCGCCCTGCTGATGGCGCCGGCCCTGGTGGCCAGTGCCGACGAGGCAAAACCGCCGCTGCGGCTCTGCGCCGATCCGACCAATCTGCCGTTCTCGAGCGACCAGCCGGGCAAGCCCGGCCTCTATCTCGAGATCGGCCAGGCGGTCGCGCAAAAGCTCGGCCGCACCGTGAGCACCAACTGGTACAAGTCCTACTTCGGCAAGCGCACCGTGCGGGAGACGCTGCTCAGCAAGCAGTGCGACGCCATGGTCGGCCTGCCGTTGATCGACGATTTCATGGGCCCGGCGGTGATCTTCTCCAAGCCGATCGCCCATGAAGGCTACGCGCTGGTCGGCGGCAAGGATCGCAAGCTTGCCGGCATCGACGACCTCAAGGGGTTGCGGGTTGCGGTGCAGTATCAGTCGACGCCGCAGAACCTGCTGGCGCTGCGCGACGATATCCAGAAGGTCACGGTGCTGAGCCCGGAGGAGGGCATGGCGGCCCTCGAACAGGGCAAGGCGGACATCGCCTTCATCTGGGCGCCGGTGGCGGGCTGGCTCAACAAGACCAGCTACGGCGACAAGTACCAGATCGTGTCGACTGACGGTGACGGCCTGCTCTGGGCGACCGCGATCGGCTTTGCCAAGGCGTCCGGCGCGTTGCGCGATGAAGTCGACGGCGTGCTGCCGTCGCTGCAGCCGGAGATTTCGGCGCTATTTGCCAAATACGGTGTGCCGGACGGTGCTCCGGTGAAGTTTGGCCAGGCAGATCGGGCAACGACGTCGTCGACTGGCGCGGCCGAGCCGGTGACGGTCGGGCAGGCGGCCGCGGCCGACAAGCCGGTTCAAACAGCTGCGACCACCGGGGATGCCAAAGGGGATGCCAAGGGAGACGCCACCGCGGGGCGCGAGGTCTTCAACGGCACCTGCGCCCATTGCCATGGTCCGGACGCGGTGCAGGCCGAACGAAAGATCGATCTCAGGCTGCTCAAGAAGCGCTATGCTGACGACATGGAATCGACCTTCTGGAAGACGGTCCATGACGGGCGGCCAGCCAAGGGCATGCCGGCCTGGAAGGATGTCTTCAGCGACGACGAGCTCAGAAACGTATATGCCTATCTGCAGAGTGTGCAGGATACCGGCGGATCGAACTAGCCTCGGCCGCCAGCGAATAACAGTGCGAGGGTCCTCATGATGGGGTTCCTGATCATCGACGATCACCCCCTGTTCGGAGAGGCGCTTGGCAACGCCATCCGCATCTCGCATCCCGATGCCCGGATCTATGAGGCGACCTCGATCAAGGGCGCGCTGGGCATCCTCGCCAGCGAGCCGAACATCGACCTCGCGCTGCTCGATCTGTTGCTACCCGACGTGGTCGGCTTCTCCGGCTTCCAGAAGATCAGGGATCGCTATCCGCGGCTGCCGATCGCCATCGTCTCCAGTGAAGAAGACAAGCACACCATCCGCGAGGCGCTGGAAATGGGCGCCGTCGGCTATCTGCCGAAATCGACCTCGCTCGGCGAGCTGTCGCAGGCGATCGCCCGCGTGCTGAGCGGATCGGTCTCGGCGCCGCGGGATTTCGTCGCGGTCGGCGCACTGGATCAGTCCGAGACCGCGCGGACGCTGCGCGAGCGGATCCAGAAGCTGACGCCGCAGCAAATCCGTGTGCTGCATTTGATCATCCGCGGCCTGCAGAACCGCGAGATCGCCTCCGAGCTCAAGCTCGCGGAATCAACGGTGAAGGCGCATGTCACAGAGATCCTGCGCAAGCTGAAGCTGTTCAGCCGCAACAAGGCGATCATCGAGCTCGGCAAGATTCCGCTTCCGGTCCCCGACGCCTGCGCCGGAGCGAAGGCGGAGACGGCGCCGTAGAGCTTCGAATCTGATTGAATCAGAACCGAAGCTCTAGATTCTTGTTTTGACGCGTTTTCTTCACGCGAACCGGTGTCCACTTCGCTCGAAAACGCTGTAGGCTTGCTGCACTGCGAGGCGGGCGCATTGACTATCCGCCTATAGGCTGACGATCGGCATTGAGATAACGTCGTGCGCACAATGGCTGTCATGAGCATCCGAGGGAGGACGGCGCAGCATTGACCACGACCGCGCCCCTGGCGGACGAGCCGCCGGTCGATAGAGCGAGTGCGCCTCGACTGCTGATCGTCGAGGATCACCCGCTGTTCCGTGCTGCCCTGATCGGTGTGATCGGGGCCGAGTTTCCCGACGCCGAGGTGCTGCAGGCGACCTCGATCGATGGCGCGCTCGACGTGATCGCCGCGCGCGACGGCCTCGATCTGATCCTGCTCGATCTGTCGATGCCGGGCACCACGGGTCTGCT
>DASVOL010000412.1:0-4748 GCA_036383375.1 Bradyrhizobium sp.
TCGCTGCGCATCATCGGCTCGATCAGGTCGATCTGGTTCATGGCGACGAGCTGCAGGATCTCGGTGCGCGGCTTGCCGGCCGCATCGCGCGGCAATGCATGCACGATCTGGATGTGCTCCGGCGGCTTGACGCCCTTGGCACCGGCAAGCTCGCTCCGCAGCGTCTTCTCCAGCGCGGACTGGTCGGCCTCGACAAAGGCGTAGAGCCCAACGCCGACGCGCCGGTCGGCAAAGGCGACGATCGCGGTGTCGCGCACGTCGGGATTCCTGCGGATCAAATCGACCAGCACCGGCGCGTCGTTGACCAGCCGCCGGCCGCCGCCCTCGCGGTCGGTGAAATTGAAGATGCCGCGGGTGATCGCCTGATAGACCTTCTTGCCGGTCTTGAGCCAGACGCTGGCGACGGCAGACTTCTTCGCGAGCACCTTGCGCTCCTTCGGCGTCAACGCCTCCGGCGCGTAGCTGCGCTTGTGCTTCAACAGATGCCGTAGATCCTCATAGGCTGCGATGCGGAACAGCCGGCTTCGGGTCTTGAAGCAGGCGGCAAGTTGAAAGTCGGTGAGGTAGGCGCGACCGTCGCGGCCGACCAGCCAGTTCTGCTCCTTGGCGAGGTCGTTGTGACAGATGCCGGCGCGATGCAGCTTGCGCAGCGCGGCCTTGGCGGAGCGGAAATAGGCGACGTCGCCATGCGGCTTCGCCAAATGCAGCGCCGCGCCGTCGATGAAGCCGCGCACCAGCGCGCGCCTGCCTGCCCACAACAGCTTGGGGCCGACGTCGAGATCGCGCGCCAAGGTGAGCGCGCGACGTTCGCGCGAGAACAGATGCAGCGCCACGGCGAACGACCAGAACGGCACCTGATCGAGCCGGCGCAGCACGCCGTCGACCTCGCCGCCATCGATCCGGAAACGGCCGCGCTCGACCGTCGAGAACACGTCGCGCTTGAGCAGCACGCCCTGGCTCCATCGCGCCGACAGGGTGGCGTCGTCGTCTTTCGGCAAGCTCATGACAGTCAGGCCGCTGCCGCAACGCGCAGGTGCTCTGCGATCCAGTTATCGAGGTCGGTGAGTGCCCGCGCGCTGATCGCCTGCTTCTTCGCAACCGTCTTCTCGTTGCCGCGCAGCCGCGAGCCGTCCGGCTTCTTGGTCGGAGGGCTGGCCAGCGGCGGGAACAGACCGAAATTGATGTTCATCGGCTGGAACGAACGAGAACCGCCGTCGATCGTCTCGATATGGCCACCGGTGATATGGCCGAGCAGCGCGCCGAGTGCGGTGGTGGCGGGCGGTGGTGTCAGCGCGGTGCCGCGCATGTCGGCCGCAGCGCAGAGGCCCGCAATCAGGCCGACGCTGGCCGATTCGACGTAACCCTCGCAGCCCGTCATCTGACCGGCGAAACGCAGCCGCGGCTGCGCGCGCAGGCGCAGCTGGCTATCCAGCAGCTTCGGTGAATTCAGGAAGGTGTTGCGATGCAGGCCGCCGAGCCGGGCGAACTCCGCGTTCTCGAGGCCGGGGATGGTGCGGAACACGCGCTGCTGCGCGCCATGCTTCAGCTTGGTCTGGAAACCGACGATGTTGTAGAGCGTGCCGAGCTTGTTGTCCTGCCGCAGCTGGACGATCGCATAGGCCTTGACCGTCGGATTGTGCGGATTGGTCAGTCCCACCGGCTTCATCGGCCCGTGGCGCAGTGTCTCGGGACCGCGCTCGGCCATCACCTCGACCGGCAGGCAGCCGTCGAAATAGGGCGTGTTGGTCTCCCAATCCTTGAAGTCGACCTTCTCGCCGTCGAGCAGCGCAGCGACGAAGGCGTCATATTGCTCCTTGGTCATCGGGCAGTTGATGTAATCGGCGCCGGTGCCGCCGGGACCGACCTTGTCGTAGCGCGACTGAAACCAGGCCACCGACATGTCGATGGAATCCCTGTGCACGATCGGGGCGATCGCATCGAAGAAGGCCAGCGCGTTCTCGTCGGTAAGCTGCCTGATGGCATCGGCGAGTGGTGCCGAGGTGAGGGGACCGGTGGCGACGATCACGTTGCTCCAGTCGGCCGGCGGCAGGCCCGCGACCTCCTCGCGGCTGATCTCGATCAGCGGATGTTCGTTCAGCGCTTTGGTGACGGCAGCGGAAAAGCCATCGCGGTCGACCGCCAGCGCGCCTCCGGCGGGCACCTGGTTGGCATCGGCCGAGCGCATGATGAGCGAGCCCAGCCGACGCATCTCGGCGTGCAGCAGCCCGACCGCGTTGTTGGCGACATCGTCGGAGCGGAAGGAGTTCGAGCAGACCAGTTCGGCGCAGCCTTCGGTCCGGTGCGCCTCGGTCATCCGATGCGGACGCATTTCATGCAAGACGGCACGGACGCCGGAATTGGCAACCTGCCAGGCGGCTTCCGAGCCGGCGAGCCCCGCGCCCACGATGTGCACGGGTTGGGAAGAGGATTGATGCGGTGTCATCGCGCAGCGTTAGCGCGTTTCGAGGCCATATGCATCTGAAACCGCAGCAGAGCGTTTTCAAGCGAAGTGGGGCACCGATTCGCGTGAAGAATGCGCGTCAAACCCAGGGATCAGAGCCCATCCCGTTCCAACGCCGTCGGAACGGGATGGGCTCTGAAAACGAGAACGCCCGCTGCGGAAGCGGGCGTTATCCGTTCATCAGATGGCTTGCGGCCGATTAGCCGTTGTAGGTACCGGCGGCAACGCGCGGAATGTCCGAGCGGTCGAGGCCGATATCGGCCAATTCGCGATCGCTGAGCTGGGACAGTTCGCTGACATTGCGCTGATAATCCCGGAAAGCCTGGATCATGCGGATGAGCGAGAGCAACATGGTAGTCTCCTAGTAGTTCAGATTCAGCTTTTCCAAAGCCTCATCGTTGAAGTGAATATAGATGATATGGTGCGGCGCGGTAGTTCCAATGGTGCGATGCAGCTAAGCTCAAAACGCATGGCGGCGGTAAGTTTCGATTAACCGTTTGGCGCTTGGCACCCGGGTCCGTAAACGAAAGTTCCGCCAACGCATCTTCTCTTGGAAAAATAGCCTTGAAATCAATTTGTTATTGGAATTTTGGCAAGCTACGTCTGGCTCTGCATATGGTAGCTAAAGACCGTTCCATCAAGTTTTCCCACGCCCTCGCGGGCCGGATCACGTCGATGTGTTCCATGCGTGATTCGCATGCGACAAGACGCCATAGAAATGATTATTTATTCATCTTATGGCACGGTCGCTCCCTGAGTACGCGGAGCGTCAATCAGTCGCATTGACGTGAGAGGTAATTCGGTCCTGCCCCGCCATGCG
The DNA here is from genome assembly GCA_036383375.1 of Bradyrhizobium sp. GTDB lineage: Bacteria > Pseudomonadota > Alphaproteobacteria > Rhizobiales > Xanthobacteraceae > Bradyrhizobium. The sequence continues at coordinate 3,282 of DASVOL010000412.1, forward strand.
GGTCTCCCTCAGGTCTGGCGCACTGTGCGGAATGTGCTGAGGATTATCGGAAGTGCTTTTCGATTGAAGTGAACGTCGGCGGCAAAGCTAATGCGGCGCCGCTTCCTTACCGACATGTAATCGAAACACTATGCAACGCATGCGCGATCCGCGTGCAGCGCCGATCACATTCGTATCGCGCGAAGTTCATTCCGAATGGTGCCGGGAACAGCGAATAATCATTCCGCAGATTCCGCAATCACGCAGGGATCTGTCCAAGAACAAGAGATGGATCATCCCATGATTAAAACATTCATCGCCGCAGCCAGCATGGCTGCCGTTGCTTACGCTGTCGCTGCTCCTGCTCAGGCCGCACATCGCCACCACATGGGCGTCGGCTGCAGCGGTGCCAATTTCGGCAAGACTGAAGCTGCGGTCGAAGCTATGGCCGACAATGAGGTCAAATTCGCGGCGGAGAAGGAAGTCTCGCTCGCGCAGGACGCAATGCTGAACAACAAGTGGGGCGCATGCGGCGCGCACCTCAGCAAGGCCGCCGAAGAGAGCATGGCGAAGTAAGCTTTTGATCATGGAATAAGGGCCGATTGCCTGGGGCAATCGGCCCTTTGGTTTGCGTACCCGCGTGATCGGTTCGGATTGAATCAGAAAGCCACTGCTCGCAATCACGCTTCGAAGACCTGCCGGTCCATGTTGCGTATTGCTAGAAGGGGCCGTGCCTCGTCTGCGACAGACGCTCGATGTGATCGTCCTATTCCGGCGGGCGGGCGCCATCACGCCGCGCGGGCGCCCCGATCGAATGCCCTTCTCGTGTTCTGGATGGCGTGCCGATGATCAGCCCTTTTCGCGCCGATTCACGCACATCCGAGGGGGGCGCTCCGTATTGCCGGCGAAAGGTACGGTTGAAATAGGACACGTCGCCGAAACCGACCTCAAAGGCGACCGCGCTCACAGGCCGATCGGCGTAGCGCGGATTGACGAGCAATCGATGCGCTCGTGCGAGACGGCGCCCAAGCACGAATTGTGAAAATGTGGTCCCGTCGGCTTCAAACATTCGTTGCACTTGGCGCGGGGTGACGGCGTGCCGCCGCGCTACAGTCGCAACCGTGAGACTACCATGATTGAGATGGTCGATGATGTCGGCTTTGATGGCACGCAGCTGCGCTGCACGGACGCCCCGCCCACGGGCAACAGCCGCGGCATCTCTCGTTGCGCCGAGCGCCACAGCGATCAGGTCGTGCACATGCGAGGCCACGTGGTGCCGTAGCTGAGGCGTGGCAAGCGCATAATCCTCCTGCAGGGCTCCAACATAGTTCACCAGCAGTTTCAACGCTTCTGTGGAGCGCGCAATAGGCTGCATCACGGAAGAATCGACGCTGCTCACCAGCGGCGCCAACGCCTGCCGTGGAACGTGAAGGCACAGAATCTTCGCCGGGGCAGGGCAGACCATCGCGACCGGATCCGCCGAGCTGA
>DASVOL010000413.1:0-8127 GCA_036383375.1 Bradyrhizobium sp.
ATCGACCTGCTGCCACAGATTGACGTGATGCGGATACAGCGTGTTGTCGAGGTCGAACACCCAGGTCTCGACATGGCCGAAGCTGCGGGGAGTTTTCATGATCGGCTTCCTCCACGCGTCGTCCCTGCGAAAGCAGGGACCCATACGCCGTGTCTGATATTGTTGAGCAAGATGGAAGTAACCTTCGCTTGGGGCCGCAGACAACTACAAAACACCGGCCTGTGGTTATGGGTCCCTGCTTTCGCAGGGACGACGAAAGAAAGATCACGGCATCGCAAAGCGCAGCGTCTTGCCGCCGCTGGTCATGTCGACGGTGGTGAAGCCGACCGCGGCGGTGCCGCGGCTCGCGCAGTCGCCCTGCTCGTTGATCTCGAACTTGCTCTCGCGGGTGCAGAGCAGCACCGCGCCGCCCCAGTTCAGCGGCTTGTCCTTGACGCGGATGGCGCGGTTGTCGCCGTCGACCGCTTCGGCGAAGGAATAGATCTGCTTCGGCGTACCCGACACATCGGGATGCAGACATTTGCCGGGGTCGATGCGATACCAGCCGCGGCTGGTCACCATCTTGCCGTCGTCGGTCGCAACTGCGGCCATCACCTTGTGCGGCGTGTCGTTGCACCAGGTCAATCCCGAGGGCGAGGGCTTCTGCACGGCATCGACCATGGTGGTGAAGAAGTTCGGCGACTGCACGATGTCGCTGCCAAGACCACGGCTCTTGAGGAATGCCGAGAGCGCGCCTTGGGTCTTCGGCCCGTCGACACCGTCGATCGGCGCTGCGTCGTAGCCTGCGATCACCAGGAGCCGCTGGATGCCGGCGAGCCGCGCCTGCTCGTCGTCGTACTCGCTGTCCTCGGCGAGGTAGGCGACGAGGTTGCCGTCATCGCTCTGCGTCGGTGTGATCTGGGTGAATTGCGCCGGTGTCTGGCCGGAGCGGCATTGGCGCGCAGCGGCGATCACGAAATTGTCCTGCGCGACGCAGAGCGTGTCGGTGCCGTTCTGCGGGATCGGCGACGCGCCGTAGACGCCCAGCGCACGCGCATTGAGCAGCACGCGGTCGGCGGTGAGCGCGCCCTGCACCACGACGCGGCAGGTCGCGGGATCGATCCGGAACCAGCCGCGCGTTGCGGTTGCGGCCTTGTCGTCGATGCCGATCGCGGCCTCGATCACATAGCTCATGCGGTTGCAGAGCTTGAGGTCGGCATGCGCCGGCGCGGCCGAGAACAGGAACGAAGCCACAGTAGCGGGCAGCGGCATCATAATGCGTGTCACTGCAGAGCGGTGACGTCGCGGCGTCCTCTGGTCGTCATGCCCGGGCTTGTCCCGGGCATCCATGTCTTTCTCTCGGCCAGCAAACAAGACGTGGATGGCCGGGACAAGCCCGGCCATGACGGCCCATATGCGCGTTGCCGTCCTTGCCATTACTTATGGATCAGCGTGCCGGTGCCCTGGTTGGTGAAGAGCTCGAGCAGCACGGCGTGCTGCGTCTTGCCGTCGATGATCACGACGCCCTGCACGCCCTGTTCGAGCGCGTAGATGCAGGTCTCGACCTTCGGGATCATGCCGCCGGAGATCGTGCCGTCGGCGATCAGCTTGCGGGCCTCCTTGATCGACAGGTCCGGGATCAGTTTCTTGGACTTGTCGAGCACGCCGGGCACGTCGGTCAGCAGCAGCAGGCGTTTGGCTTTCAGCGCGCCTGCGATCGCACCGGCAAAGGTGTCGGCGTTGACGTTCAGCGTCAGGCCGTCCTGCGAGGTCGCCAGCGGTGCCAGCACCGGGATCAGCTCATAGCCGATCAGCTGATTGAGCAGCGTGAGGTCGACCTTTTCGGGATCGCCGACGAAGCCGAGATCGACCGCCTTCTCGATGTTGGAATCGGGATCGACCATGGTGCGCGTCGTCTTCGACGCCTTCACCATGTTGCCGTCCTTGCCGGAGAGGCCGACGGCCTTGCCACCGGCCTCGTTGATGTAGCCGACGATCTGCTTGTTGACCGAGCCCGCCAGCACCATCTCGACGATCTCGATGGTCGCGGCATCGGTGATGCGCAGGCCCGCGGCGAATTCCGACTGGATGCCGAGGCGCTTCAGCATGGTCGCGATCTGCGGCCCGCCGCCATGCACCACCACCGGATTGATCGCGGTCTGCTCGAGCAGCACGATGTCACGCGCGAACGCCTTGGCGGTGTCCTCGGCGCCCATGGCATGGCCGCCATATTTAATGACGATGGTTTCCTCGTCATATTCCTGCATGTGCGGCAGCGCCTCGGACAGGATGCGGGCCTGATCGAGCGGGCTGATGTGCTGGTCGGTCATGGGGCTGGTCTCACGTCAGCGGAGGGACGGGCGCGTTTCTATCTGATTGCCGGGCAGGGCGCAAAGCGTCTTGGCCCTCTCCCCCTGTGGGAGAGGGTGGATCAATCGCGCAACGCGCGATTGAGACGGGTGAGGGGTCTGTCTCCGCGGATAGAAACCCCTCATCCGGCGCGGACTGCATCCGCGCCACCTTCTCCGACAAGGGGAGAAGGGAAAGAGGCATCACCGCTTCGGCCACATGGCTGAAACCGCCAGCACCAGCCAGCTGAGGATCAGCAGCGTTCCGCCTGATGGAGCCGCCATCGGAAACAGGCCATGGCCGCCATATTGGCGCAGCGTGAGATCGCCCGCGAACAATGACGCGGCGATGACGAAGCCTGCCGCCGCGACCATGCCGAGCTTGGCATGAACGATCGCGCGCTCTGCGACCGCAATGGTCGCGATGGCGACGGTGGCATGGAACAGCAGCATGGAGGACGCTGCCGCCAGCCGCGTGGCGTCCGGCAAATGGGCTGCGGCCGCAGCCAATATCACGCCGCAGGCGCCCATCACGGCGGCAAGGCCGATCAGCAGACGAGATGCGCCGTTCATCGGCGCCGTTCCTCGATCAGGCGTACCATGGCGGCGCGCAGCTCCGGCATGCCGTCGCCGGTGCGCGACGAGGTCATCAGCACTTCGGGGAACGCGGCGGGATGTTTTGCGAGCGTCGCGATGGTTTCGGCGGTGACGGTCTTGAGTTCACCGGCCTTGACCTGGTCGGCCTTGGTCAGCACGACCTGGTAGCTGACTGCGGACTTGTCCAGCGTCTTCAGCACGTCGAGATCGACGTCCTTGATGCCGTGGCGGGCGTCGATCAGCACATAGACCCGCGCCAGCGTCGCGCGCCCGAGCAGGAATTTGTGGATCAGCGCTGTCCATGACGCCACCTTGGTCTTGGGCGCCGAGGCGTAGCCGTAACCGGGCATGTCGACGAGACGAATGTCCGCGTTCTCCGGGCCCTCGAAGAAGATCAGTTCCTGGGTGCGGCCCGGCGTATGCGAGGTGCGCGCCAGCGCATTGCGGCCGGTCAGTGCGTTGATCAGGCTCGACTTGCCGACATTGGAGCGGCCGGCAAAGGCGACCTCGAGGCCGGCCATCGGCGGCAGCGTCTCGATCGTGGGCGAGGCCCAGATGAAGCGCCAGTCGCCGGCGAACAGCTTGCGTCCCTGCTCGATCAGCTCCGCATCGGGTTCGGTGGTCATGCGAAGGATCCCATTTCATCGTGGCTGGGCAAAGGCCCGAGGCGCAGCCTTGGCGTAAGACGACCCGGCCATCCGCGTCAACCGGCCATCGATGTCAACGCCTTGCTCCCCTCCAATACGTCAATGCCCGGCACGAGGGCCGGGCATGACGCAGCGATAGAGCGGGCGCAGGAAGCTACGTCGGCTTCTTGGCGAAGGTCGACTTCAGATTGTCGAACAACTCCACCTTCACGCCGTTCTTGCGCATGATGAAGCTCTGCTGCAGCACCGAGAGCGTGTTGTTCCAGGCCCAGTAGATCACGAGACCCGCCGGGAAGCCCGCCAGCATGAAGGTGAAGATCAGCGGCATCCAGTCGAAGATGATCTTCTGGGTCGGATCCGGCGGCGCCGGGTTGAGCTTCATCTGCACCCACATCGTGATGCCCATGATGATCGGCCAGATGCCCATCACCAGATAGGCGCCGAAATGCGGTCCGAGCAGCGCGATCGGATCGAACGGGATCAGCCCGAACAGCGTGAACAGATTGGTCGGATCGGGCGCCGAGAGATCCTTGATCCAGCCGAAGAACGGCGCGTGCCGCATCTCGATGGTGATGAACAGCACCTTGTAGAGCGAGAAGAACACCGGAATCTGCAAGGCGACGGGAAGACAACCGGCGATCGGGTTGATCTTCTCCTTCTTGTAGATCTCCATCATCTCCTGTTGCTGCTTCACGCGGTCGTCAGGATAGCGTTCCTTCAGCGCCTGCAGCTGCGGCTGCACCGACTTCATCTTCGCCATCGAGGCGTAGGACTTGTTGGCGAGCGGGAAGAACAACAGCTTCACGATCACTGTCACCAGGAGGATCGCGATGCCAAAATTGCCGACCAGGCGATAGAACCAGTCGAGCGCCAGGAACATCGGCTTGGTGATGAAGTAGAAGTGGCCCCAGTCGATCAGCAGATCGAAATGGTTGAGCCCGAGCTGCTTGTTGTAGCCGCCGAACCCGACCAGCGGGAAGTTGAGGCCGACCGTGGCGGCTTCCTTTGCGCCGGCGAACAGCCGCGCATTGGCAACGCCGGTGCCGCCGATCGGAATGGTCTGCGCGCCGAGCATGTAGTCGGCCTGATAGCGCTTGTCGCCGGTGGTGAAGCGGGCGGTGTCCAGCGTCGCATTGGTCTCGGGCAGCAGCGCGGTGGCCCAGTATTTATCGGTGATGCCGAGCCAGCCGTCAGTGACCTTCGAGAACACGACGCCGCGCGAGGTTCCGCCGGTCGGGGTCTTGGCCTCGTCGAGGTTCTTGTAGGTGAATTCCTGCAGACCCTGTTCGCCGAGATAGCCGATCGGGCCTTCGTGCAGGATCGCGTAGCCGGAGACCGGCGGCTTGCCGCCGCGCGAGATCAGGCCGAACGGATACAGCGTCACCGGCGCGCTGCCCTGATTGATGACCTCGTCCTTGATGCTGAAGAGGTAGCGATCGTCGATCGAGATGGTGCGGCGGAAGGTCAGGCCCTGGCCGTTCTCATATTTCAGCGACACCGGGGTGCTCGGCGACAGGCTGTTCGACCCCTCCTGCTCCCAGATGGTCTCGGCATTCGGCGTCTTTACCGACGAGCCGCTGGCGGTCAGCCACAGGAACTCGGCATAATAAGGTTCCGCCGTGCCCGACGGCGACAGCAGCACGACGGCCGGCGATTTGGGGTCGACCGTCTCTCGGAACTGGACCAGTGCCAGATCGTCGACCCGGGCGCCCTTCAGCGCAATGCTGCCGATGAGGCGCGGGGTCTCGATCTTGATGCGCGGGCCGGCCGCGAGCACCGTCTCGCGGCTCGCCACCGGAGCGTCGGCAGCAGGCGTGCCCGGTGCCGGGGAGGGTGTCGTTGCGCTTCCCGGAGCGGCGCCGGCAGCGGCACCCGGGGTCGCCTGCGGCGTCGGCTTCAGCAGCTCGGCCTGCTTCTGCGCCTCGCGCTGCTTCTCCATCTGCGGCACGTTATAGAAGTATTGCCAGGCGATCAGGACGAGGCCCGACAGAATGACGGCGATGATCGTATTGCGGTTGTCGGACATCTCTTATGGTCTCGTCATTCCATTCGGATTGGGCGCGCTTTTGTTACCCGCCTTTGGCGCAGCAGGCCGGTCGAGGCGGCGCAGCGCCGACCGCAGGTCGTCAATCATGGTCGCAAAGTCGCGGGTCAGCGCGTCACGGCGGCCGACTAGCACATAATCATGGTGCGGCCGCATGAATACGGCATCGGTCCGTCTTATCACTTCGCGAAGCCGGCGGCGGATGCGGTTGCGCTCGGTCGCGGTGCCGTTCTTCTTGGTGACGGTATAGCCGACGCGGATCGGGCCCTGATCGTCGCGACGGCGGCCCTGCAGCACAAAAGCTGTGGTATTCGCCCGTGCGCCATTGGCAACGGCGAGGAAATCCGCCCGCTGCCTCAGCCGATCCATAATGGGTATCTCCGGAGAGGAGACGTCCGGGCTCAGGCGCTCAGGCGCTTGCGGCCACGCGCGCGGCGCGCAGCGAGGACCTTGCGGCCGCCGGCCGTAGCGAGGCGGGCGCGGAAGCCGTGACGGCGCTTGCGCACCAGTTTGCTGGGTTGATAAGTCCGCTTCACGGGTAATTCTCCGCTGACCGGGCAATTTGCCGTTGTATTGAGATGGAGTCCGGTGATGCTGGCAGGCCCAAGCGAGCCGATTACGGCCCCAAATGAGCCGCCCCCGGTCAAGAACCGGGCCATCGCGGACAGTTGGCGCGGCTTATAAGGGAGCGCCCTGTTTTCGTCAATGTCACAGGGCGTCGCAAAGCGGCTTCTTTGAAACGTCGCAATTGGGGCGAATATAACTGTTTTCGCGGGGTTTTTGACGGTGAGGAGCGCTTTGGGGCGTTCAGGGAACCGCCGACATTAGCGATCCGTAATTTGACCGGCTTGGGGGCCGGGCCGCATCTTCCGACCCCTAAGCCCAACAAGGCCTTATCTTGTGGCTCTAACTGACGATCAGGCGACCGCGCAGAAGCAGCGGCCCAAGCCGCCCCTTCGGCTTGGGCTGTCGGGCAAGCTGTTGCTGTTGACCATCCCGCTGGTGATGATCGCCGGGCTCCTGATCTACGTGCCGGCCATCGCCAACTTCCGGATGAACCGGCTCAATGACCGCCTGGCCGCCGCCAACACCGCGGCGCTGGTGCTCGATGCCGCCCCGTCCGGCCTGGTGCCGGATTCGCTGGCGCGGCAGATCCTGACCAGCATCGGCGCCCGTGCCGTCGCCATCAAGCTCGGCCAGCAGCGCCGCCTGCTCGCCAGCGCCGACCTGCCGGCTGCGATCGATCATGATGTCGACATGCGGGCCATGACGGTGTGGTCGGCGATCGTCGATGCCTTCGAGATCATGCTCGAACACGGTGACCAGACCATCCGCGTGGTGGGGCCCGCGCCGGGCCAGGCGCAGTTCATCGAGGTCGTGATCGACGAGAAACCGCTGCGGCAGGCGATGTACCGCTTCTCGCGCAACGTTCTGGTGGTCGCGCTCCTGATCGCCGGCCTGACCGCCGGCCTGGTCTATCTGGCGCTGCATTATCTGTTCGTCCGCCCGATGCGGCGGCTGACCGCAAGCCTGGTCGGCTTCCACGAGAATCCGGAGAGTTCGGCGCGAATCATCGTGCCGAGCCAGCGCGGCGACGAGATCGGCGTCGCCGAGCGCGAACTGTCGGACATGCAGCGCGACCTGGTCTCGATGCTGCATCAGAAGAGCCGGCTTGCCGCGCTCGGGCTCGCCGTCTCCAAGATCAATCATGATTTGCGTAACCTGCTGGCGTCCTCGCAACTGCTGTCGGACCAACTCGCCAGCGTGCCCGACCCGCGGGTGCAGCGCTTCGCGCCGAAACTGCTGCGCTCGCTGGAGCGCGCCATCGCGTTCTGCCAATCGACCTTGTCCTATGGCCGCGCGCAGGAGGCGGCGCCCGACCGCCGCGTGATCATGGTGGAGCCTGCGGTTGCCGAGGTGCGGGAATCGGCCGGGCTTGCGACCGATGTCTCGATCACCTGGATCAGCGCGATCGAGCGCGGCCTCACCATCGACGCCGATCCGGACCAGCTGTTCCGCGTGCTGCTCAATTTGGTGCGCAATGCCACCCAGGCCCTGGAAAGCCGGCAGGACAGCGATGGCGCTGCCCAGCAGATCCGCATCACCGGCCGCCGCGAGGGGACGGTTGCGATCATCGAGGTCTCCGACACCGGCCCCGGCGTTCCGGCCAAGGCGCGCGAGCATCTGTTCGAGGCGTTCCAGACCTCCGGTCGCCCGGGCGGCAGCGGCCTCGGCCTTGCGATCGCCGCCGAGCTGATCCGCGCCCATGGCGGCCATATCCATCTGGTCGAGGGCACCATCGGCGCCACGTTCCAGATCTCGATCCCGGATCGCCCGGTGGAACTGCTGTCGGTCCGCAGCGAGCGGGCGAGGGCCTGAGGGCAATCCTGGTGACCCAGGGCGGCTAAAACGGGGGCTGAAATTGCCGCTTCCAGACCTTGCCAACCGGACCGGGAGCCTGTAGCTAGAGCGCTCTTTCGCGACGCTCCGGGGCTCCCGGAGCCGTGCGGGC
>DASVOL010000414.1:0-13217 GCA_036383375.1 Bradyrhizobium sp.
TGCCAAGGGCGTCAAGCCGCCGGAGCACATCCAGATCGTGCATGCATTGCCGCGCGATGCGGCCGGCAAGCCGCGCACCGAGATCCTGCAGCTCGTCGCCATGAACCAGATCGACCTGATCGAGCCGATGATGCGCAGCGACGCCGATCGCGAGTTCCTCAAGGACATCCTCGAGCAACGCAAGAATCTGCGCGACCGCTTCAATTTCGAAGTTGCCGAGATGGATCGGCCGGCGCGCTGAAGCGCGCGCACTCTCGACAAACGCAACTCGACGCGCCAATCTTGTGAGGGCTAGCGCGCTCAAGGGACAAGTCTAATGCCACTCACCCGTGGCCGTATCGGGGGATATGATTCCGAACGCCTTGCGTTCGGATTCACCATGATGAACGGCGATCAGGAAATTGAATGCCAGATCAGCGACGCCGCAATGGACGATTTAGCCGGCACGCGCGGAACAGCGAGCCTGGCCCGGCAGGCGCAATTCGTTGCGCTGCGCGACGCGATCGAGATGATCGCATCCGACATCTTTGACAACGGACCGTTCGTCAAAGGCGCGACGATCCGGATCTTCACCAAGCACATCTCGTCGAAGGAACAGAGCTAGCGACCGAACTCCTCGGTGCGCGCGGCTCGCCATAACGTCCAGAGCGTGCGCAGGCGTGACACCGGCTTCGGCAGGAACGGATCGTACTCGGCCCGCCTCGCCCGGTTCAGTTCGCGCCTGATGTGAGCGAGCGGCAGGAAGATCGGCCTTACGCCGGATGGCACATCCGCAAGCAGCCCGAATGCGGTCTTGAGATGAGCCTGCGCCTCCTCCGCGAGCTGATCGATCGCAGCGCGGATGTTCGGCGTTGGCTTGCCGGCAAACACCTCCTCCTTGCTGCTGCCGTGCTGCTGCAGCAGCTCGACCGGCAGAAAAAGTTGCTGCCGCGACGCATCGCGGCCGAGCGCCGCGATGACCTGCACCATGCCCTGGGCGAGGCCGGCATGACGGGCCAGGTGATCGATCGCCTCCGACGGCCGCGCCACCACGCGCGTCGCTTGCGCAAACAGCGCCGACGTCGTGGCGTCGAGGTAGCCCTCGAGCGCGGCCAGCGACGGCATCGGGTCGTTGTAGAGATCGAACTGATGCTCCTCGACGAGGAGCGAGAATGGCGAGACCGGCAGACGGTGATTGCGGATCGCATACAGCAGCTCCGCCGCGACCGGATTGCCCTCGACACCGCCGTGTCCAGCCCCGGCCAGCATGTCGGTCCACCATTGCAGCCGCATCTCGCCGGGCAGCGGCTGGCTGACCTGCTCGTGCACGCGCGAGACCTCGATATTGAAGGCGTAGATCGCGAGCAGCGCCCGGCGCTCCGGACCCGGCAGGAACAAGGTCGACGCGTAACGCACGAAGTCATGGGTCCGCACCAGATCGGCGCAGAAGGCCGCGCCGTCGGTCGGCGCCTCCGTCGCGCTCATGGCACCGCGATCAGCGCCGCCGCGACGCGACGCCGCTCGCCCAGCATGATGTTGTAGGTGCGGATCGCGGGGCCGGTCTGCATCGGGTCGAGCACCACGCGCACCGCACGCAGGGCCTCGCGCAGGCCCTTTGGCGGCACCCAGACCTCGGTGCCGGTGCCGACGATCAGCGTATCGATCGCATTGGCGGCCGCGAATACCTTTTGCAGCGAATATTCATCGATCTCCTGCGGCCGGGTCACCGCCCAGGCCCACATCGAGTCGGGCAAACACAGCAGCGAGCCGCGGTGCGACATATCGGCAAACGCGAAGCCGCCCTTGCCGTAGGCCTCGATCGGCGCCGACCTCGGAAGATGGGGAGCGTCCGAGGAGTTGCTCATGACCCGCTACTTCTTGGCTGCCGCGTTCGGCTTCTTCTCCGATTCATCGTCGGCGGCGTCACGCCGCGTGGTGCCGACGCCGAGATAGATCAGGATCGGTGCCGCGATGAAGATCGAGGTGTAGGTGCCGACCAGCACCACGCCGAACATCATGACCGCCGTGAAGCTGTGGATCGCCTGGCCGCCGAACAGCAGCAGCGCGAGCAGCGCCAGGGTCACGGTGACGTGGGTGATGATCGAGCGCGACAGCGTCGAGTTGATCGATTCGTTGAGCAGCTGCGGCATCGGCATCTTCTTGTAGCGCCGCAGCATCTCGCGAATACGGTCGTAGATGACGACGGTATCGTTGAGCGAATAGCCGAGAATCGTCAGCAGCGCCGCGATGCTGGTCAGGTCGAAGTCGACCTGGGTGATCGACATGAAGCCGATCGTCAGCACGATGTCGTGGACGTTGGCGATCATGGCACCGAGCGCGAACTGCCACTCGAACCGGAACCAGAGATAGATCAGGATGCCGACGATCGCGAGCATCAGGCCGAGCATGCCGTAGGCGAGCAATTCGCCGGAGACGCGCGGTCCCACCACTTCGACGCGGCGGTAGTCGACGGAATCGCCGAGCGAGCCGCGAACCTTCGTCACCGCATCTTGCTGGGCCTGATCGCCGCCGGGCTGCTCGGCGACGCGGATCAGGACTTCGGCCGGACCGCCGAACTGCTGCAACTGCACCTCGCCAAGGCCAAGGCCGTTCAGGGTCGTGCGCATTGCGGCAATGTCGGCGGTACCGGACTTGGCCCGCACCTCCAGCAGCGTGCCGCCCTTGAAGTCGATGCCGAAGTTCAGGCCGTGGGTGAAGAACAGCGTGATCGCGACGATCGAGAGCAGCGCCGAGATCGGGAAGCTGATGCGGCGGAAGCGCGTGAAGTCGAAATGCGTGTCGTCGGGCACGATGCGCAGCGACGGCATCAGCCCGAGCGCCGCGACCACGGTCAGCACGGCGATCAAGATGCCAAGGCCAATGAGAACGGTATGAGTCACAATAGGCCTCTCAGATCGGCACGGTTTGCGGCCGCTTCCACCGCACCCATGCCGCGACGATCAGGCGCGTCAGGGTAAAGGCGGTGAACACCGTGGTGATGATGCCGATGCCGAGCGTCACGGCAAAGCCGCGCACCGGTCCGGTGCCGATATAGAACAGCACGGCGGCGGCGATGAAGGTGGTGATGTTGGAGTCGAGGATGGTCGCCAGCGCCCGCTTGAACCCGGCGTCGATTGCCGAGATCGCGTTGCGGCCGCCGCGCAATTCCTCGCGGATGCGCTCATAGATCAGCACGTTGGAGTCGACCGCGATGCCCACCGTGAGCACGATGCCGGCGATGCCGGGCAAGGTCAGCGTGGCGTTGAGCAGCGACAGCAGCCCGAAGATCATCGCGACGTTGATGGCCACCGCAATGTTGGCGAACACTCCGAACAGCCGGTAGGTGATCAGCATGAACACGATGACCAGGATCGAGCCGACATAGGCCGCCAGCTCGCCCTTCTCGATCGAGTCCTGACCGAGGCCGGGACCGACGGTGCGCTCCTCGACCACGGTCAGCGGCGCCGGCAGCGCGCCGGCGCGCATCAGGATCGCCAGATCGTTGGCCGACTGCACGGTGAAGCTGCCGGAGATCTGGCCCTGTCCGCCGGTGATCGGTTCGCGAATCACGGGTGCCGAGATCACCTTGTTGTCGAGCACGATCGCAAACGGCTGGCCGACATTGTCGGCGGTCGCCTGCGCGAATTTGCGCGCGCCCGACGTGTTGAACTTGAAGCTGACGATTGCCTCGCCGGTACGCTGGTCGAAGCCGGGCTGGGCATCGGAGAGTTCGCTTCCGGAAACCAGCACCTGCTTCTTCACGATGTACGGAACCGGTGGCGGCGACGCGCTCACGAGCCGCTCGGAGTCCGCCGGCACCGTGGCCTGATCGGGCGACGCCGTGGTGTCGACCATGCGGAATTCCATCTTCGCGGTCTTGCCGAGCAGCTCCTTCAGATGGGTCGGGTCCTGCAGGCCCGGCACCTGCACCAGGATGCGGTCGGTGCCCTGACGCTGGATCAAGGGCTCGACGGTGCCGAGCTCGTTGACGCGGCGCTCGACGATCTGGATCGACTGCTCGATGGTCTTGCGCATCCGCTCGATCATCGCGGGCTGCGATACGGTCAGGCGGATCAAGCCGCCCCCCGCGTCGGTCACATCGACATCGCGCTGGCCGCTGGAGCCCAGCAAGCCGCCGATCGGCTGCGCGACCTCGCGAAGTTTGGTCATCGCCGCCGGAACATCGGCCTCCTTGGTGATCCGGACCTCGACGCCGTCGTTGCGGATCTGCACGCCCCCGTTGAAGAGGATCCGGGCGTCACGCAGCGCCTTTCTTGTGTCGTCGCGAACCTGCTCGAGCTTTTCCTTCTTCACATAATTGGCGTCGACCTCGAGCAGCAGATACGAGCCGCCCTGCAAATCGAGGCCGAGGACGAGGCGCCGCTGCGCCCAAGCCGGCCAGGTCTTGACCTGCGCTTCGGGGAAGAAATTGGGCACGGCGCACAGGCAGACCACCAGCGCTGTCAGGATAATCCCCAGCGCTCGCCACCGCGTGAAATACAACATCGAATTGACCTGTCAGATTCGGCAAAGGGCTCCGCGGCGATCAGCTCGCGGACGCCTCGTCCTTGGCATCGCCCTTCGCCGGCTCACCCTTGGTCCGCACGCCCGAAATCATCTGGCGCATCTGCCGCACGCGAACGCCGTCCGAAATTTCGAACTCGATCTGGTCGTCGTCGACCACCTTGGTCACCTTGCCGACGAGTCCGCCCGAGGTCACCACGGTGTCGCCGCGGCGGATGTTCTTCACGAGATCCGCGTGATCGCGCACCTTCCGCTGCTGCGGGCGCAGAATCAGGAAGTACATGATGACGAAGATCAGCGCGAATGGCAGCAGCGACATCAACATGCTGTTGGTATCAGTGCCAGCTCCAGCCTGAGCAAACGCAGGAGTAATCAGCATTCAGACGATCCTCGGATAAGACGGGAAAGGACCGGCAGCGCCCTCGGGTTCGGGGCGGTATGGCGGTCCGGACAAATTCGCGCGGACTATAGCGGCCGCGGTCCCAATTGCAACGTTAACGGACCTTCATTTAGGGCGCTTGCCGGACCGCCGCCAGCCCGATAAGGCTGCGCCGTCAGGAACTGGACAAATGCCGAAAAAAGTCAAGAAAACCACCAGCAAAACAGCCCGCAAATCCGCCCCGCAAGCCGCCGCCAAGCGTGCCGTAAACGCCGCGACAAAACGCCCGGTAATGCCGCTCGACGGCGCCGCGGCCGAGCGGATTGCCAACGCCCTCGAGGCCATCGCCAGCCGGCTTGCGGCCGCCTCGCCTGCCGTCGATCCGGCCGAGTCGTTCGGCGCCGCCGACGCCTTTGTCTGGCATCCGGACGGACGGCTGACCCCGGTGCCGCGCGTCAGCCGCGTCGAAATTAGCCTGCTCAAGGGCGTCGACCGGATGCGCGATATCCTGATGGAGAATACCGAGCGCTTCGCCAACGGACTGCCCGCCAACAATGCGCTGCTGTGGGGCGCCCGCGGCATGGGCAAGTCGTCGCTGGTCAAGGCGACGCATGCCAGCCTCAATGTCGATCGCAAGCCGGCCGACCGGCTCAAGCTGATCGAGATCCATCGCGAGGACATCGAGAGCCTGCCCGGCCTGATGGAGCTTCTGCGCAGCTCCTCCTTCCGCTTCATCGTGTTCTGCGACGACCTCTCCTTCGACGGCAACGATGCCTCCTACAAATCGCTCAAGGCGGTGCTGGAAGGCGGTATCGAGGGACGCCCCGAGAACGTCATCCTCTATGCGACCTCGAACCGGCGACATCTGCTGGCGCGCGAGATGATCGAGAACGAGCGCTCCACCGCGATCAATCCGGGCGAAGCGGTCGAAGAGAAAGTATCGCTGTCGGATCGCTTCGGTCTCTGGCTCGGCTTCCACCGCTGCAGCCAGGACGAATACCTTGCGATGGTGAAGGGCTATTGCGACCATTACGGCATCAAGATCGCCGAGGACGAGCTCGAGCGCGAGGCGCTCGAATGGTCGACCACCCGCGGCTCACGTTCGGGCCGCGTCGCCTGGCAGTACACGCAGGAACTCGCGGGCCGGCTCGGCGTGCGACTGAGCGGGGCTTAGTACGCTCCGCACCTCCGGCAGCCGCAGGGCTTCTGGATTCGGTACGGCATGGGTACACTCGACGCATGCCGGCCGAACCCAGCACGACTGCGAGACGATGTGGCGAGTGCACCGCGTGCTGCGATGGCTGGCTGAAAATCCGGATACGTGGCCACGACGTCCATCCGGGGCAGCCGTGCCCGTTCAGCAGCGCGGGCCAATGCACGATCTATCACGAGCGTCCGGTCGATCCGTGCCGGAATTTCGTCTGCGGCTGGCTTACGCCGACAAGCCCGCTGCCCGACTGGATGCGTCCCGACAAATCCGATGTCATCTTTCTTCCGGCAAGCTTTGTCTGGCGCACCATTCCGGTCGACGTGGCAGTCGCTATCGGCGCTCGTCCGAAAGCCAAGGCGCGCGCGTGGCTGGAAGCCTTCAGCCGCGATGCGCGCCGGCCTTTGCTGCTGCAATCGGATGGGGACTGGCACGCGTTTGGACCGCCGCAATTCCTGAGCGACATGGTCGAGCGTCTCGCGGACAAGCGAGCCCCCTGGCAGCCGATCTAGGCCTCGCGCCAGGCGCGAGTTCGCATCGAACCAAGCCGGAACTTGGCATCCATTATTCCAAAATCGGCATCCATTTTTGCGCTGCAATATCTTATGTCAGTAATACTGCCTGAATTTCGAGACTGAATTTCCGGTCCGGTATTCAAACACATGACTGTAAGTCAAATTTTATTCCAGAATCCGATATGCGACAAATTGATGCAGTGCAATAGTATCATAGTACCATTTAAGTCACATCACGGGTTTATCTCCCCGACCTCGCCCGCATCCATGTATCTGGTGTGTGGTATACATTAACGTTCCTCCACTTTGTGACCCTCAGCACACCGCTGAGCTGATCCGACAAAGGGGGGATTAGATGAAGAAGGGACTTCTCGCCGGAACCGCACTCGCGGCGATCGGCCTGGCGCTCATGCAACAGCCGGTGCAGGCAGCAACGCTCGACGACGTGATGGCGCGTCTGGATGCGCTCGAACGAAACAATGCGAAGCTCGCGAAGGAGAATGCACAGCTCCGGGATCGCGTGAACAACATCTCAAGCCGCAGCGCCGCGCCCCCTGCGGCAGCCTCAACACCAAAGGGCAACCCGGTACAGCATGCCGGCGTCGCTCCCTCCCCGAAGCCACCGGCTCCCGAACATGCCGTCGTCAGCATCGGAGGCGCGCCGCTCTACAGCAAGGCGCCGGGCGGCAACGCCTTCGTCGACAACACCACCGTCACGCTTTACGGCCACGTGGATCTATCCGGCGACGTCTTCAACGCCGGCGTGTTCGATCAGGGCACCAAGTTCGGTGTAGCAAGCAACCTCACTTATTTCGGCGTTCGCGCTCGGCACAATCTCGAGCCGTACGGCTTTGCCGGCTGGGCCGCGGTGGCCCAGTTCGAATCCCTTGTCGAGGTCGCGGCAGTTCCAACCGAGCGCGCCGCATTCGGCACACGCGACAGCTACATCGGGATGGAAACGCCGTGGGGTGCCATCAAGGCCGGCAAGGCAGATACGCCCTACAAGAAGTCGACCGCAAAGTTCGATCCGTTCTCGGCGACGCTCGGCGACTACAATTCGATCATGGGCAACACCGGCGGCGACCTGCGCGCCGAGTTCGATTGGCGCGCGGCGCATGCGGTCTGGTACGAATCCCCGATCTGGAACGGCTTCCAGGCGACGGTGATGGCCTCACCCGGGCAAAACACCGCCAAGGACAACAGCGATTTCGCGCTCGGCGATTTCAACTGCCCGGCTACATCGTCACGCGGCAGCGGCAGCGGCTTCCCGCTGACATCTGCCCCCGAAGGCTGCACCGACGGCTCATATGGCAACCTCTACAGCGCAGCGCTGACGTACAATCAGGGACCGCTCACCGCTGTCGCCGCTTACGAACTGCATGAGGGCACCAACCGGACCGGCGACGAAGCCGTCACGCCTTTGAGCAATGGCGGTGTACTGGTCGTTCCGCCGGGAGCCGTCGGCATCGCCAACGAATGGGCCGCAAAGATCGGTGCCGGATATCGCATCAACGACGGAATCGGCGCGTTGCAGCTCTACGGCATCTACGAGGTGATGCGGCGCGAGCACACCGTGGCCGACTTCAACGAGCGGTCACGCGACGGCTACTTCCTGAGTGCGACCCAGACGGTCGGCCAGTGGGACGTCAGCGCGTCATGGGCTCATGCCAATGCATCGCCGGGCTCGCCGGGGACCGGTATATTCAACAACTACACCGTCACTCCGGCGGCCGGCTCGGCCGATTTTGCGCTCAACTCGGTCGACAGCAGCGCCGACCAGTATGCGGCTGGCGTCAAGTACCACTTCAGCCCGTTCGCGACCTGGTACCTCGTCGGCAGCTACCTGCGGAACGGTCCCGGCGCGCATTACTGCCTCGGCGCAAGCGGCCACGGCTACGCCATCTGCGGACGCGATGCCAACAACAACGTGGTCGCCGGCAACAAGGCGAGCGCTGTGACGACAGGCATGACCTTCGACTTCTAAACCGAAACAAAACGGGGGAGGCTTGCGCCTCCCCCGTTGTCTTTGTTGTGAGACTTGGAAGTCCCGGCGCGCAACCTACGCGCCGTTGAGGAACTGGAGCGGATCGACCGGAGACGATCCCTTGCGAATTTCGAAATGGAGCTGCGGCGAGCCGGCCTCGCCCGACTGGCCCGACTTGGCGATGACCTGGCCGCGCTTGATGGTATCGCCGCGCTTCACCAGGATTTCGCTGGTGTGCGCGTAGGCGGTGACATAGCCGTTGGAATGGCGAACCAGCACGAGATTGCCGTAGCCCTTCAGCTCATTGCCCGAATAGGCGACGACGCCGTCTTCGGCCGCCTTGACCGGCGTTCCTTCGGGCACCGCGACGTTGATGCCGTCATTGACCTTGCCGTTGGTCTTCGAGCCGTAGGCGGTGATGACCTTGCCGCGCACCGGCCAGCGGAACGTCGGCAATGCGCCGGTGGCTTCGCTCGACTTGGTGACAACCGGCGCTTCTGCGGCGGCGACCGGCTGTTCGACGGTCGCGGTCGGCTGAACCAGCCGCGCGCTCTGCTGCGGCAGCGCCGTGGCGACGACCTTCGGAGCCGCCATGGCCGGAGCCGGAGCAACGGCAACCGGTGCGGCAGCAACGCCTTGCGCGACCGGCACAGGCGCCGCCATCGCGGTCTTGGCGCCGGGCACCACCAGCTTCATGCCGAGGCTGAGCCGGGCCGACTGGTCGAGATTGTTGGCGCGCGCAAGCTCGGCCACGGGAATGTGGTGCTGGCGTGCGATGCTGTGCAGCGTGTCGCCGCGATTGACATAGTGGACGCCGGAAGGCGCGGCTGCCACGGCAACGGGCCGCGTCGCCGGCGCGGCCATCGCCGGTGCTGCGGCGGCCGCCATCGGGCGCGGAATGACCAGTTGCTGACCGGGCGACAGCGCGCGCGGTCCCTTGTAGCCATTGGCGCGCAGGATATCGGCGGTCGAGACGTTGTAGCGGCGCGCCAGCACTTCGAGCGTATCGCTGGTGCCGACGATAATGGTGGTGCCGCTATGGCCGGCATGCGCGGCGGCGACAGAGCGCGGAACGGTGCCGGTGGCCTCGATCTGCGGCTGCGCAGGCGGCGGCGTGTAGGACGAGAGCCCACGCCCTCCTCCGGAGACGCCGGCGTTGGCGACCGGGTAGGACTGCGGCGCCGCGACCGGCGGCGGCAACGGCTGTGACTGGTACTGTGAATATTGCGGTTGCGTTCGTGGCCGCGCGTATTGCGGCAGCTCGCGCGGCGGCTGTGCCTGCACGGTGCCGGTCGGCTGCGGATCAAACGCAAACGGATTTTGCGAGTAGGAATTTTGCGAGAAGCGCGACGACATGTCGGCGCTGCAACCGGCAAAAGCCATGGACATCAGCGTCAGCACCGCAACCTGCGGTACGCGACGCGAGCGAAGCAACTCAACAACCCCAGACATGGTTACTCACTCGTACGCAACAAAAGACTGTTTTGAGTAAACACGTCGCGAGTAAATAACCGCTTAACCCTGCGAATAAGGCGTTGGTGCCAAGCAGCAAATCGCCGAACTTACAATTCGCGCGCGATTCCCGGCAGCGCCGGCACGAAGCGGACGTCGACCAATTCCTTGCGGTCGAAGCCGTTCTCCGTCCGCACCACGCGGACCAGGGTCTGGGTCCCCTGATGCGGCCCGACCGGGGCGATCAGGACGCCGCCGAGATCGAGCCGCTCCAGCAGCTTGTCCGGGATCTGCTCCATCGCCGCGGTAACGATGATGCGGTCGAAATCGCCGGCCCCCGCCGGCACGTCGAAGCCGTCGCCGAGCAGCACCTCGATGTTGTAATAGCCCAGCTTCTCGAGGCGCTTGCGGGCGCCGTCGGCCAGCGTCCGGTAGCGCTCGATGGTCAGAACCTGCTTGCACAGCCGGGACAGCACCGCCGCCTGATAGCCTGAGCCGGTGCCGATCTCGAGCACGCGGTGGTCCTTCTGCAGCTGCAGCTGCTCGGTCATGTAGGCCACGACGAAGGGCTGGCTGATGGTCTGTCCGCAGGCGATCCCAAGCGCGCTGTCGCGGTAGGCCTCGTTGCGATCGCGCGGATCGACGAACACCTCGCGCGGCACCTCCTCCATGGTGCGCAGCACCGCCTGGTCGCTGACCCCTCGCCGCCGCAGGGTGAGCTGAAACATCATCTTCTCGGTCGGATCGGGCTTCACGGCCATGTTCATCAGCGTCTCTGGGCGGCAGCGCGGAATCTTGCCTAGGCTTGATGCCATTGAAATCCGAAATACCGCGTTAAGGAAAAATTTCCCGTCACCTTTTGTTCCCGATCAGGAACCAGCCGTCCGATTTCGTCTTGGCGCCAATACGGCAGCTTCCCATATAGTCGACAGCGATGCGCGGTTAACGCCCAGGCGCGGGGCTCTGGTTGTACGCCCCGTCAGGGTCTGGACGAATCCTGCGCAACGAGTCAGGCAGGATGATCCGGCGACGCAGCGTCTCGCGCTGGAAACCGACTAATTCCCAAACGTTTGCATTGCGCCTTGTAATGTTATTTGCGAGCCTATTTCAGGGACGGGCAAGGATTCCATCATGACAGCGATACGGCCGGCGGGCTGTTCAGTTTTCCTCGTGGAGGACGAGGTCATGATCCGGATGATGGTCGCCGACATGCTGGAAGAGCTCGGCCATACGGTCGCGGCCGAGGCCGGCGAGATCGGCGAAGCGGTCAAGCTCGCCCAATCCACCGAATTCGACCTCGCGATCCTGGACGTCAACGTCAATGGCAAGGTGATCACCCCGGTCGCCGAGCTGATCAACGCCCGGAACCGGCCTTTCATCTTCGCGACCGGCTATGGCTCGTCCGGGTTGCCCCCGGAGTATCGCGATCGTCCGGCGCTGCAAAAGCCCTTCCAGCTGGAAACGCTGGCCCAAGTGATCTCCAGCGCGATGCGGAGCGCGCCGGTCTAGACCTCGCCCGTATTCGTCGTCTGTAGCCCGGATGAGCGCAGCGACATCCGGGTCTCAAAACCCGGACCTACCGCGGATATCGCTTCGCCCAGTCGGGCTACGCGAACATCACTTCAACGTCGCGGTCAGCGTTTCCGAAAATGCCTCATCGGTGCGGTCGAGCCGCAGCGGCGTCACCGACACGTAGCGCGCGGCAAGCGCGGCGAGATCGGTACCTTCGGCCGGCGTGTCCATCATCGCCGCGCGCTCGAAGCCGATCCAGAAATACGGATTGCCGCGTCCATCGTGACGGCGATCGATCTTCAGAAATCCCTGATTGCGCTTGCCCTGCCGCGTGATCCGGATGCCCTTGACGTCGTCGGGCATGCAGGACGGGAAGTTGACATTGATGACGGTGTTGCGGGGAACGCCTGCGCCGATCACCTTGCGGATGATGTCGGGTCCGAATTTCAGTGCGGTCTCCCACAGCGGCGCGTTGCGCGTCTCGATCGAGAACTCTTGCGACAACGCAAAGGACGGAAAGCCCAGGATGGTGCCTTCCAACGCGCCGGCGATGGTACCGGAATAGACCACGTCCTCGGCGACGTTGCGGCCCTTGTTGACGCCGCTCAGCACCAGATCGGGCAGCTTGTCCCCGAGGATGTGGCGCGCGCCCATGATGACGCAATCGGTCGGCGTGCCGCGCACCGCGAAGTGACGCGGGCTGACTTCGCGCAGACGCAGCGGATCGTTAAGCGACAGCGAATGCGAGACGCCGGACTGGTCCAGCTCGGGGGCGACGATCCAGACGTCGTCGGACAATGAGCGTGCGATCTGCTCGACGACCTGCAGGCCGGGGGCGTGGATGCCGTCATCATTGGTGCAGAGAATTCGCATCCGTCAAAGTGCCTCTTGTTCCGCTACGACGCGGGTTTCTTGAATTGCGGTTTCTTGAGCTGATTGCCGTCTTAACCGGCTAGGGCCGCGGAGGCAAACCCGGCCCGCGCCATCGCGCCGACGTGACGCGCCACGGCTGCACGAATCTGCCGCTGCCGGCGATCTTGCGGTCGAACACCGGCCAGGCCGGTCGGGCTGGCCGCCGATTGACCACGACAACAGGCGTCGGCATGGGCGCCTCCAGCTTCTTGGCCGGCGCGACGTTGCGCACTTCGACCTTGAGAGCTTCAGGCCTGCGAGGTTCGGGCCTGAGAGGTTCAGGCTTTGGGGGCTCAGAGTTGGGAGCCTCGTGTTTGACAAGCTCAGGCTTGGCAAGCGGCGGCTTCGCTGGTTCGGCCCTGGGTGGCTCAATCGCGCGAGATCCAGGCCGCGGCGGCTCCGGAGCGACTGCAGCCGCTTGGAGAAGTTCGGGCCTCGGAGCCTTCGGAAGCTCCGGTTTGGGAGGCACGGAGGGCTCGACCTTGCCGGCCGAGAACCGCTCAGCCCCGCGAGACGCCGACTTGGCGGGCTCAGCGTTCGGCGCCTCGGATTTCCGAAGCTCAGAAGTCTGAGGCTCAGGCCTGCGCGGTTCGGATTTGGGCGGCGCTGGCACGGGCGTCTCGGCCGGGCTTGTACTGGGCGGCACTGTGGCCGATTTCGATTTCAGCCTCGCCAGCAGTTCCTCGATCGACGGCACCGATTCCACGTCAAGCGGAGCACGCGGCGCGGCCGGCGGTGTGGCCCGGACCGGAG
>DASVOL010000415.1:0-3259 GCA_036383375.1 Bradyrhizobium sp.
CCGACGGCCGCATGGTCCGCGCCGGCATCAAGGGCGATCGCGATCCCGGCTACGGCTCGACTTCGAAGATGATCTCGGAATGCGCGATCTGCCTGCTGCGCGACACGCCCGACGTCGCCGCCGGCTTCTGGACGCCGGGAGCGGCGATGCAGCACAAGCTGATCAAGCGCTTGGTCGATCACGCCGGGCTGACGTTCGAGGTCGAGAAGTAACTTTACGCCCTCCTTATCGGTGTCATCGCCCGGCTCGACCGGGCGATCCAGTACGCCGCGGCCCCTCGGCTCAAGCACTGGCGTCTCTGGAATACTGGATGCCCCGCTTTCGCGGGGCATGACAGCTCGTTGCTACGCCGCCGCGCGCGGATCATACGCGTACATGAAGTCCATGCCCTTGGACGACACCGGCAGCAGCAGCTTCAGCAGGTGATCGCGCAGCCAGGCGCCGGTCGGGCCGAACTCGCGCTTGCTGTTGCCGTTGCGGCGGGCGATCGCCACGATCTTCTCGGCGCGCGGCCGCCGTTCGTGCTCGAAGGCCTGGAACGTCAGGCCAAGCTCCTGGCCGTCGCGCATCAGCATGCCGAGCCGCAGCGCATCCTCCAGCGCGAGCGACGCGCCCTGGCCGGCGTGCGGGCTGGTGGCGTGCGCGGCATCGCCGATCAGGAGCGTGCGCTTGCGCGACCAGGTCGGCAGCGTCGCAACGTCGAGCGTATCGGTCACCAGGATGTTCTCGGCGGCCTCGATGATCTCGGGGATCGGCGCGTGCCATCCGGCGTGGAAATCGCGCAGATGCTGCCTGATCGCGTCCTGGCTCTGCAGCCGGTAGGCCGCCGCGGTCATGCCGTGCGACGGCTGCGTGCTCCACCACATCCCACCCGTGTCCGGATCGGGGCTGCACAGGCCGTAGCCGAAGAAGCCGCTTTGCCCGAACGTCGTCTCCACTTTCTGACCGATCGAGAGACGCTCGAACATCGCCCGCGGCACGAAGCCGCCGAAACCGATCAGCCCGGTATCGAACGGCGTCGGGCCGTCCGGGATCACATGCCGCCGCACCGCCGAATGCACGCCGTCGGCGCCGATCACGAAATCGCCCTCGGCGGTAGTGCCGTCGTTGAAATAGGCGATGACCGGCTGGTCGCCGCGATCCTCGATCTTCACCAGCTTCTTCTCGAAGAACACCGAGACGTTGGAGGCCCAGGCCTTGTCGATCAGCGTCTCGTTCAAGGTCGCGCGGCACATGTTCACCGCGGGCTGGCCGAAGCGCTGCTGCATGTTCTGATTGAGCGAGCCGAGCTTCTTGCCGGCCTGCGAGTAGAAATCGAACGACTCCGCGACCGAGCCGCTGCGGATCAGTTCGTCGGCGAGGCCGAGCTCCGCCAGCACATGCATGCCGTTCGGTGCGATCTGCAAGCCGCCGCCGATCCCGGTGGAGTAGGGCCATGCTTCATAGAGCTCGGCCTCGATGCCGGCGCGGGTCAGGAACATCGCGGTCACGGGGCCCGCGATGCCGGCGCCGATGATCAGAGCTTTACGGGGACGTGCGGTCATGCCTTGCTCCATGCATCCGTGTGGGATACCTACGAAAGGTCAGTTGCTAATTATCTTAGAAGATAAGATATTAGGCGGATAAGATATAGGAGCAGCTTTGTCAAGCGGGAAGTCGCGCGCGGCGCTGATGCAGGAACTCGAGGAGGCGATGCGCCGGTCATCCGCGCAGGGCGTGATGTACGGCCAAGCCGTTGCAAACATGGCCGGAATTTCCAATTCCGACATGGAATGCATGGATATCCTGCACCTCGAAGGGCGGGTCACCGCGGGACGCCTCGCCGAAGTCACCGGGCTGACCACCGGCGCGATCACCGGTGTGGTCGATCGCCTGGAGAAGGCGGGTTACGTGCGCCGCGAGCGGGACGAGAGCGACCGCCGCAAGGTCTTCATCTCGGTGGTGGAGGAAAGGGCGGCGGAGATCGGCAAGTTCTACGTGCCGATGCAGGAGGCGATGCTCAAGCTCTGGAGCCGCTACACCGACGACGAACTGCGGCTGCTGCTGCGTTTCGCCAATGACGGCTACAAGGGCGTGCTGGAAGCGACCGGCGCATTGAAGGCGGTGATCGACATGCCGCCGGAGCAGCGCGCCGAGCTCAGGATGCCGCCGAAGTCTCGTCGCTGATGACGTCGGCCGGTGTCGCGCGGGTGCGCTCGGTGGCCGCGTACATGCCCCACATCGTGCCCAGCATCATCCAGAAATGCCGCCAGTGGTCGGTATCGATGATGAAGCTCTCGCCGGCGATGCCGAGGAACGCCGAGAAGATCGCGAGATAGTCGCGCTGCCACGGCACCCGCTTGTAGATGTAGCGGAAGCCGATGAATGCGCTGACGAACACCAGCGCCGGATAGCAGATGCCCGAGATCCAGCCGCCCGACATGAAGGCGTTGAGGAACGAGTTGTGGGTGTCCTCGGGGAAATAGGTGTGGAATTGCAGCGGCCCAATGCCGAACGGCAGCTCGAGCGCCATCTGGGCGCCGAGGATGTGGCGGCCGAACCGGCCGAAGCGGCCTTCGTCGTAACTCTGGTCGAAGCTCGCGCGCTGCTTGAACATGTCGGCGACCGAGCCGATCGACAGCAGCACCGCGACCAGCGCAACGGCCAGGATCGCGGCGATCAGGGTCATCACGATGATGCGCGAGCGCTGCGCCTGCGACCGGCTGGTGAACACCATCAGCGCCAGCATGAAGGCCGCGGTGACGATCAGGCCGCCCCAGGCGGCGCGCGAGAACGACAGCAGGATCGCAAGCGAGATGATGCCGAAGGCGATGGCGTTGCGGAATGCCTTGCCGAAGCGGTCGGAGACGACGCTTTGCAGCGTGAACAGCGCCGGCAGGATCAGGAAGGCGCCGAGCACGTTCGGATCCTTGAAGGTGCCGCGGGCGCGATCATACAGCGTCAGCAGATCATAGCCGCCGGGCACCAGATGGAAGTAGCCGGCGATGCCCGCAAGCGAGGCGATCATCGCGCCGACGATCAGGCCACGGCGCAGCATGTCGAGCCGCGCTTCGGTATCCTCCGACATCACCATCGCGAAGAAGATGACGGTGACGGCCATGTACCAGGAGGTGAGAACCCAGTTCACCACCTCCGGCTTGTCGAGGAACGGTACCGCGCCGATGCTGTAGCCGACATTGAGCACGATCAGCGCGAACAACAGCGGCATGAACACGAGCTGCATGCGCAGGCCCGTGGCAAAGAACAGCACGCAGGCGGT
>DASVOL010000416.1:0-28376 GCA_036383375.1 Bradyrhizobium sp.
TCGAACGCGTCGAGCGCCTTGTCGATGTCGTGGAACATCTCCAGCGTCACGGCATTGATCGCCTTCGGCCGGTTGAGTCGGATGATGCCGGCCGAACCTTCCTTACGCGCAATCAGGTCGCCTTCGGCCGCGGCCACATCATTCATCGCGCGCCCTCGATCAGTTTGCGCGACACGATCAGCCGCATGATTTCATTGGTGCCTTCGAGGATCTGGTGCACGCGCAAATCGCGCACGATCTTCTCGACGCCGTATTCGCTGAGGTAGCCGTAGCCGCCGTGCAGCTGCAGCGCCTGGTTGGCGACCTCGAAGCCGACATCGGTACCGAACCGCTTTGCCATCGCGCACAGCATGGAGGCGTCCGGATCCTTGCGGTCGAGCGCGGCGGCGGCGCGCCACAGGAAGGTGCGTGCGGCCTCGAGCTCGGTCGCCATGTCGGCGATCTTGAATTGCAGCGCCTGGAATTCGTCGAGCCGCTTGCCGAACGCCTTGCGGTCCTTCATGTAGGCCAGCGCCTTGTCGAGTGCCGTCTGCGCGCCGCCGAGCGAGCACGCCGCGATATTGAGACGGCCGCCGTCGAGGCCGGCCATCGCGATCTTGAAGCCGATGCCCTCCTCGCCGAGCCGGTTTTCGACCGGCACGCGCGCGTTCTCGAACACCACCGCGCGGGTCGGCTGTGCATTCCAGCCCATCTTGCGTTCATCGGCGCCGAACGACACGCCCGGCGTTTTGCCGTCGATCACGATCGTCGAGACGCCGCCGGGGCCATCGCCGCCGGTGCGCACCATCGCCACCAGCAGATCGGTGCTGCCGGCGCCGGAGATGAACTGCTTCTGGCCGTTGAGCACGTAATGATCGCCCTCGCGCATCGCGCGGGTGCGCAGCGCAGCGGCATCGGAACCTGCGCCCGGCTCGGTCAGGCAATAGCTCGCGAGCAGCTCCATGGTGCAGAGCTTCGGCAGCCATTTGTGGCGCTGGGTGTCGTTGCCATAGGCATCGATCATCCAGGACGCCATGTTGTGGATCGAGATGAAGGCGGACGTGGTCGGACAGCCCGTCGCCAGCGCCTCGAAGATCAGCGCCGCGTCGAAGCGCGTCATCCCCGAGCCGCCGACATCGTCCTTGATGTAGATGCCGCCGATGCCGAGGCCGGCGGCCTCGCGCATCACGTCCACCGGAAAGTGCTTCTTCTCGTCCCATTCGAGCGCATGCGGCGCGATCTTCTCCGCCGCAAACGCCCGCGCCATGTCGCGTACCGCGATCTGGTCCTCGTTGAGAGCGAACTGCATCATTGCCTCGCCCTGAACGGGCTTACTTCATCGTCGGGATCGAGAACTCCGCGCCGTCCTTGACGCCGGACGGCCAACGCGAGGTCACCGTCTTGGTCTTGGTGTAGAAGCGAACCGAGTCCGGACCGTGCTGGTTGAGATCGCCGAAGCCGGATTTCTTCCAGCCGCCGAAGGTGTAATAGGCGATCGGCACCGGGATCGGCACGTTGACGCCGACCATGCCGACATTGACCTTGGCCGCGAAGTCGCGCGCCGCGTCGCCGTCGCGGGTGAAGATCGCAACGCCGTTGCCGTAGTCGTGGTCGGACGGCAGCGCCAGCGCCTCGTGATAGTCCTTGGCGCGCACCACCGAGAGTACCGGGCCGAAGATCTCTTCCTTGTAGATCCGCATGTCCTTGGTGACGTTGTCGAACAGCGAACCGCCGAGATAGAAGCCGTTCTCGTAGCCCTGCATCTTGAAGCCGCGGCCGTCGACGGCGAGCGTCGCGCCTTCCTTGACGCCGATGTCGATGTAGCTCTTGACCTTCTCGACCGCCTCGCGGGTCACCAGCGGACCGTAGTCGGCCGACGGATCCACCGAAGTGCCGATCTTGAGCGACTCGACGCGCGGGATCAGCTTTTCCATCAGCCGGTCGGCCGTGGTCTTGCCGACGGGCACCGCAACCGACACCGCCATGCAGCGCTCGCCGGCCGAGCCGTAGCCGGCGCCGATCAGCGCGTCGACCGCCTGGTCCATGTCGGCATCGGGCATGATGATGGCGTGGTTCTTGGCACCGCCGAAGCACTGGCAGCGCTTGCCGGTCTGCGCGGCGCGCTCATAGATGTACTGCGCGATCGGGGTCGAGCCGACGAAGCCGATCGCCTTGACGTCGGGATCGTCGAGGATGGCGTCGACCGCTTCCTTGTCGCCGTTGACGACGTTGAGGATGCCGGCCGGCAGGCCCGCTTCGATCATCAGCTCGGCGAGCTTCATCGGCACGCCGGGATCGCGCTCGGACGGCTTGAGGATGAAGGCGTTGCCGCAGGCAATCGCGGGCGCGAACTTCCACATCGGGATCATCGCGGGGAAGTTGAACGGCGTGATGCCGGCGACGACGCCGAGCGGCTGGCGCATCGAATAGATGTCGATGCCGGGGCCGGCGCCTTCGGTGTACTCGCCCTTCATCAGATGCGGGATGCCGCAGGCGAACTCGGCGACTTCGAGGCCGCGCTGGATGTCGCCCTTGGCGTCGGGAACGGTCTTGCCGTGCTCGCGCGCCAAAAGCTCGGCGAGCTTGTCATAGTCGCGCTGCACCAGCTCGACGAATTTCATCATGACGCGGGCGCGGCGCTGCGGGTTGGTGGCGGCCCATTCGCCCTGCGCGGCGCGAGCGTTCTCCACGGCGGCGCGAACTTCGGCCTTGGAGGCCAGCGCCACCTTGGCCTGGACGTCGCCGGTCATCGGCTCGAAGACGTCAGCCGTACGGCCCGAGGTACCCTTGACCTCCTTGCCACCGATGAAATGTCCGATCGAGCGCATGAATATCCTCCCTTGAAGACGTGAATCGCCGCTCCTCGCGGCGAGATCGCTTTACAAACCCTAATGACCCTGCATTTTATAGGATTCAAGTCCGATAAATTGCACCATAGATGTGCGGAAATGCAGGATCAAGGCGGCGACACGATCGACTGGGACGACTTCCGTTTCGTGCTTGCCATCGTGCGCGGCGGGTCGGTGTCGGCTGCCGCCAAGCAGCTCGGCGTCGATCATGCCACAGTGATCCGGCGTGTCGACCGGCTGGAAGGCCACCTCTCCGCAAAACTGTTTGATCGCCGCAAGACCGGCTATCTGCTGACCGAGGCCGGGCAGCGCGTCGCCGACAGCGCGGAGGCGATGGAATCCACCATCGTCGCCAACCAGGAGGCGGTCGGCGGCTCGCGCGCCCACCTCACCGGCACGGTGCGGATCGGCGCGCCGGACGGCTTCGGCAGCCACTTTTTGGCCTCGCGGCTGGTCAAGTTCACCGAGCGGTATCCCGATCTCGATTTGCAGCTCGTCGCCACCGCGCGGCTATTCTCGCTCTCCAAGCGCGAGGCCGACATCGCGATCAGCCTGACCATGCCGAAGGAAGGCCGCATCGTCGGCCGCAAGCTGCTCGACTACACGCTCGGGCTTTATGCCGCACCCGGCTATCTCGCGCAGGCCCCGAGCATTGCCGCGCGCGCCGACCTGCCGAAGCACCGCTTCGTCGGCTACATCGAGGAGCTGCTGTTCACGCCGGAACTGGACTATCTGCCGCTGGTCTCGCCGAAGATCTCGGCCAAATTCCGCAGCGCCAACCTGATCGCCCAGCTCAACGCCACCATCGCCGGCTTCGGCATCGCCGTGCTGCCGCACTTCATGGCATCAGCCCACCCCGAGCTGCAACCGGTGCTGCGCGACGAGGTGCGGATCTCGCGCACCTTCTGGCTGTTGATGCACGCCGACAGCAAGGACCTCGCCCGCATCCGCGCGGTGGCGGATTACATCTATGAGACGGTGGAAGCCGAGCGCGCGCTGTTCGCCGGGGCGACCTGACGAGCGCTGGCCCCCGAGCTAAGTTTGAGAAATGCCGTTTTGAGAAATGCCTCTTTGAGAAATGCCTCTTTGAGAAATGGCTTGGCGGTGTGGCGCTTCATCCTTATACCGCATTTTGGACGGATCCTGAGTAGGGAGTAACACTGTGCCCGACCCGGAAAGTCTTCCAATCGATCAGATTTACGTGCCCGTTAAGAAACGGAAAACCCTCAGGCCTGAGCTCGTTCAAGAAATCGCGGCGAGTATTCTGGACGTTGGGCAACAAGTCCCCATTCTCGTTCGGCCTGATGAGGGCCGCCTCGTTTTGCTCGAGGGGTTACATCGGCTCGAGGCCTGCAAGGCGCTTGGCGAGACAACCGTCATCGGAGTCCGGGGTTCAGCAGAGACTGCTCACCACAAGACGCTGTTGTCCGACGGAGCCGAGACTGAGGCCGAGCGGGACAAAATGGCGCGATTGAAGAAGCTGCGCCTCGAGAGAGAAGCTGCCGAGAGATCGTCGGCTTCCGCAGACGCGATCGCGGAAACTGAATCAGCCAAGCTTCGGTCGACGCGCTCCGGAACGAGCACCAGACGAGGGCCATCAGGCGATCCACCATCGAAAACGAGGACGCTGTCGGAATGGCTCACACAGCAAAAGCGCGACGGTGGTCGTTATTGATGCCCGCCTCGGCCATCAAGGTCGGAGGGAGCATGCGCTGGGCCATCGCTCCGGAAGCCTCGCAGGGCTGAGGCCTTCCAAAGGTGTTGCCGACGAAAACTGAACCGGGCAAATCCGACGCCTCGTCGCAGGAACGCCGCTAATTCGCTCTGGCACGCGGCTTCTTCGTCACCGCCGCCCGCCCCATCACCGCCTCGCGGCCCGCGCTCAGGATCTCGTCGGACATCTCGCCATTGCCCGCGATCCGCGACATCACGATGGTGCCCAGCATGGTCGCGAGCGTGGCCATCGCCTGCTTGCGCGCGGTCTTGCGCGGCACGTCCTGGATCTGGTCGGTAATCATGTCGATCATCTGATCGAGCTTGAGCGCAAAGGCCTTGCGGGTCTTCAGGCTTTCGCGGGCGATTTCGGCGCCGAGCGCCGGCACCGCGCAGCCCTGGCCGGGATCGTCGCGATGGGTCGCTGAAAGATAGCCGTCGACGATGGTCGCCAGCCGCTTCTCCGGCGGCACCTCCGCCGTGACCTTGCGCCAGCGCTCGTTGGCGCGGTCCATGGCGTAGTTGAAGGCCTCGATCACCAGCGCCTCGCGTGAATCGAAATGCGCGTAGAAGCCGCCATGGGTCAGGCCGGCGTCCTTCATCAGGTCGGCGACGCCGATGCCATGGGCGCCCTTCTCGCGCAGCCGCGTCGCGGCCTTCTTCACGATCCGCGCGTGGGTCTCCTGCTTGTGTTCTTTCGAATAGCGCATGCCGCTCTCATGGAATGTTTCTAATCATACAATAACAGATTTGCGCTGGGAATGCTGCAGTTATTTCGCTTTTGGTTCCCCGCTCAGCATGGAAAATGTCGCAGTCGCGTGCACCGCAAGATTGCCCTTGCCGTCGCGGACGAAGCCCTCGGTGTAGCTGGTCTGGCGGCCGAGCTTGATCACCTTGCCCGCGGCCGAGATGGTTCCCGAACGTCCCGAGAGCGGGCGCAGATAGGTCAGCTTGAGGTCGAGCGTGACCGAGGTCTGCCCCGCCGGCAGCAGGGTCGAGATCGCGCAGCCCATCGCGGTATCGAGCAGCGCCGCTGCGGTCGCGCCGTGCAAGAGGCCGATGGTATTTTCCAGGCTCTCATGCGGCTCGAGTTCCATCACGATCCGCCCCTCCTCGACCACAGCCATGCGGAAGCCGATCAGTTTTGCCATCGGCGGCGGCGGCAGGCGGCCGTCGCGGATCGCACGCATCGCCTCGATGCCGGACATCGGCATCGCCGCCCTGGCGACCGGCCCGGGCGCCTGCCATTCGACCACGCGTGTGCGTGTGAGCTCGGGCGAATGCAGGTCTGATGTCTCGGCGGCGGTCATGACGGCTCCATTTATATGATAAATATAATTCTATAGATCCGCATCGTCCCGCGCAACCGCCGGTCCGGTGCTTGACAGAGACGGGCTTTGTCCGGGACATGGCGCCATCAATTCCTGCGCCGGGACTTTTATCCAATGGACATGCTCAATCCGCACTGCGGCATCGACCGCGACAGCAGAGGCGTCGTCCGCCTCACGATCTGCAACGCCGGCAAGCTGAACATCGTCAGTTCGGCCGTGACCAATGGCGTGCGCGAAGGCTTTGAGCACCTCGCCGCCGATCGCAGTATCCGCGCGGTGATCCTGGCCGGCGAAAGCGAGCGCAGCATGATCGGCGGCGCCGACATCAAGGAGATGGCGAAGCTCGACCAGACCTCGGCGGAAGCGTTCATCAGCCGTCTGCGCGACCTTTGCGAAGCGGTGCGCAAATTCCCCGCGCCTGTCGTCGCCCGCCTGCCCGGCTGGTGCCTCGGCGGCGGCCTCGAGGTCGCGGCCGCCTGCGACGTCCGGGTTGCCGCGCATGATGCGATGTTCGGCATGCCCGAGGTGCGCGTCGGCATCCCCTCGGTGATTCATGCGGCCCTGCTGCCGCGTCTGATCGGCTGGGGTCGCGCCCGCTGGCTGATGATGACCGCGGAGAACATCGACGCCCCCACCGCGCTCGCCTGGGGCCTGGTCGACACGGTGGCAAAACCCGGCGGCCTCGACGAGGCGGTCGAGCATACCGTGAAAGCGCTCTTGGAATGTGGCCCCGAAGCGCTGCGCATCCAGAAGGACCTGCTGCGGCAATGGGAAGAGCTGCCGCTGACTGAGTCGGTCAATCTCAGCGTCGGCGTGTTCGGCAAATCCTTCCAGACCGGCGAGCCGCAGCGGCTGCTGCAGGGATTTCTGGATCGGAAACGGTAGGCTTGGCGCCGCGTAGCCCGCATGAGCGCAGCGACATGCGGGATTGGCCATCCTTCGCTTCTCCGAACTACGAGGCCAACCTGACAGAGTGTTGACCGCAGGCGACAGCCGACTAGTCTAACCTCCATCGCGAGACGGGCGCTTCAGATCGAGAACGTCGATCGGAACACAGTCTCTTGCGGATTGCCGCGCGCGCGGCCAACAAAACAATCACTTTCGGGACAGACGCACGAGGTCAGAACTCTAGAGCTGCAGGAGGACATATGGTCCAAAAGCGCGACGTTCCCGGTATCCGACCCTACAATGCTCCGGCCGGCGGCTGGGGCGCCCTCAAGGCCACCGCGACAGCCGTGCGCGACCAGATGGACCTGGTCGAGGCACCGATCACGCTGCTGCGCACCAACAAGCCCGACGGCTTCGACTGTCCGGGCTGTGCCTGGCCGGACAAGGAGCACACCTCCACCTTCCAGTTCTGCGAGAACGGCGCCAAGGCCGTCACCTGGGAGGCGACCAGCAAGCGTGTCACGCCGCAATTCTTCGCCGACCATACCGTCACCGAGCTGCTGACCTGGAGCGACTTCCATCTGGAGAACGAGGGCCGCCTGACCGAGCCCCTCGCCTATGACGCCGCAAGCGACACCTACCAGCCGATCAGCTGGGACAACGCCTTCGCGCGGATCGGCGAACGCCTGCGCAGCCTGCCCGACCCTGATATGGCCGAGTTCTACACCTCCGGCCGCGCCTCGAACGAGGCCGCGTTCCTGTTCCAGATCTTCGCGCGCGAATACGGCAGCAACAATTTCCCCGACTGCTCGAACATGTGCCACGAGGCGACCAGTGTCGGGCTGCCGCAGTCGATCGGCATCGGCAAGGGCACGGTGTCGCTGGACGATTTCGACCATTGCGAGCTGATCATCGCGATGGGCCACAACCCCGGCACCAACCATCCACGCATGATGGGCACGTTGTGGGAGGTCTCACGCCGCGGCGCGCCGATCATCGTGTTCAATCCGCTGCGCGAACGCGCGCTGGAGCGCTTTGCCGATCCGCAGGACCCGATCGAGATGGCGACCCTTGGCTCGACGCGGATCGCCTCGACCTATTATCAGCCCAAGGTCGGCGCCGACGCCGCCGTGCTGAAAGGCGTCATGAAGGCGCTGATCGAGAATGATGACGCGACGCACGACGTGCTCGATCATGCCTTCATCGCCGAGCACACCAACGGCTTTGCCGCGTTCGCCGCCGACCTGCGCGCCACGCCGTGGGACGCAATCGAGACCGTCTCCGGCTTCAGCCGCGCCCAGCTCGGCGAGGTCGCCGCCGCTTACGCAAAATCCAATGCCACCATCGTTACCTACGGCATGGGCATCACCCAGCACAGCCGCGGCACCGACAATGTCCAGCAGATCGCAAACCTGCTGCTGCTGAAAGGCAATTACGGCAAGCCGGGTGCCGGCATCTGCCCGCTGCGCGGCCACTCCAACGTGCAGGGCAACCGCACGGTCGGCATCACCGAGAAGCCGAACATCCCGATGTTCGAGGGCATCGAGCGCACCTTCGGCTTCAAGCCGCCGCGCCATCACGGCCATGACGCGGTCGCCGCGATGGAGGCGATCGACGACGGAAGGTCCAAGGTCCTGATCTGCCTCGGCGGCAATTTCGCCATCGCGTTGCCCGATCCCGAGCGTTGCGCGGCCGGCATGCGCAAGCTCGAGCTTGCGGTGCATCTCGGTACCAAGCTGAACCGCTCGCATCTCTTGGTCGGCAAGCAGTCGATCATCCTGCCGGTGCTGGGGCGCACCGAGCGCGACATCCAGGCCTCGGGGCCGCAGGTCGTCACCGTCGAGGATTCGATGTCGATGGTGCACGCCTCGCGCGGCAAGCTGACCCCGGCCTCCGAGAACCTGCTCTCGGAATCGGCTGTTATTGCCGGCATCGCGATGGCGACCTTGCCGGCGAGCAAGGTGCCGTGGCTTGAGCTGATCGCCGATTACGACCGCATCCGCGACGCCATCGAGGGCGTCTTCCCCGACTTCAGGGATTACAACGCGCGGATCCGGATTCCCGGCGGCTTCCGCCTGCCGCTGCCGCCGACCGAGCGCAAATGGACCACGCCATCGGGCAAGGCCGAATTCCTGATCTTCGACGGCCTCGAAGAGGACCCGGTCTTGGCCGACGAGACCATCCTCAAGCTCGCGACGATCCGCAGCCATGATCAGTACAACACCACGATCTATGGCTTGAACGATCGCTATCGCGGCGTGTTCGGGCGGCGCGACGTGCTGTTCGCCAACGAGGCGGACCTCACCGTGCGCGGGCTCGCCCATGGCGATCTCGTCGAGATCGAGACCGCGCTGCCCTCGGGCGCCCCGCGCCGCCTCACCCTGACCGCGATCGTCTACGACATCGCCCGAGGCTCGGTCGCCGCCTATTATCCGGAAGCGAACGGCCTCGTGCCGCTCGACTATCAGGACAAGGAAAGCGGCACGCCGTCGTACAAGTCGGTGCCGGTGCACATCCGGCGTGCGGTTCAGGCAGCGTGACGGCAGTATCGCAGGACGTAACCCGCACGCGCGCAGCGACATGCGGGACCAGCGCCCCGGATATCGCTACGCCCATCCGGGCTGCGCGTCGCTGCACATGATGTGGCATGATAGCCTGATGCCAACAGAGGGCCTGTGCTGTGCAAGAGGAAACATGGTGGGAAGGGCCACTATGCGTCACCCACCCGATCAATGGACGGCGCATCTTCGGAATTTGCCACGATCATCAGTGGCGCTGGTCCGTGCTTATCAATGGACCGGCTTGGCAAGACACTCATCTTCATGTCTTCACTCCCGCCGGAGCAACGGTCCAAGGTGCAAGGGAGCTCGCGAGCAAGCTCGGCCCGATACGCGAGCAGGATGAATCCGAAATCGCTTCCGAGCTGTGCAGCCAACTCGAGGCTGCCCGCAAGTCTTCCTAACGACGTCGGTCGTAGCCCGCATGAGCACGACGACATGCGGGACCAGTCGCCCCGGATATCGCTCTGCTCATCCGGGCTACGGAAGTTTCACCTTGCATTGGCCGGCGCGTGCACCGGCCACAGATCGGCCCGCCAGTGCAGCGCGATCGCCAGCATCGCGATGAAGCCGGCGGCGGCGAGCAGCGTGCCGGTCGCGGTGTAGCCGATCAGGTCGATCAGGCTGCCGGCCGCGAGCAGGCCGAGCGGCAGGCCGTAGATCACCATCATGCGCACGCCCATCACGCGGCCGCGCAGATGGGCGCTGGCGTTGCGCATCAGCATCACGGCGGCCGAGATCATCGACATGCTCTGCGCGATGCCGGCCAGCACCAGGCAGGCCATCGCCACCGGCATGGTCCTGAGCTCGACGAACACCATGAGCATCGCGTACCAGGCGAGCGTCGCGCCGATCAAAAGCCGTGCGATGCGCACGCCGCCGGCCAGGCTGAGCGTGATCGAGCCGATCAGCGAGCCGAAGGCAAAACTGGCCGAGAGATAGCCAAGGCCGGTCTGGTCGGTATGGAAGATGTCGCGCGCGACGAAAGGCAGCAGGCCGTTGGTCAGCGGAAACGCGGTGAGATTGGCCAGGAACGCGACGCAGAGCGCGGCGCGCATACCGGGACCGCTCCAGGCATAGACGATGCCCTCCTTGAGGTCGCGCAGCAGCTTTGAGCCGGGCAGATCGCCCACCGCGAGATAGACTGTGCCGTGCGCCTTGGCCGGACGGCCCATGCAGAGCATCAGGATCGCGGCAACGAAATAGAAGCTGGCGATCCCGACATAGACATAGCCGATGCCGAGCGCCGCGAACAATCCGGCGCCGGTCAGTGCGCCGGCGATGCGTGCGCTATCCTGCGTCGTGCGCGCCAGGCTGATGGCGCCGACCAGCTGCGCCGGCGGCATGATGTCGGCCAGCAGCGCGCCGCGCACGCCGAGGTCCGACGGACGGATCACACCCATCAGCGCGACGATGACCATGACTTTCAGCGGCGCCAGATGGCCGGTCAGCGCCAGAATCATGATGGTGCCGGCGAGCGCGGTATAGGCAAAACGCATCACGGCGAGCAGATCGCGGTGCCCCATGCGGTCGCCGATCATGCCGACGACGGGCGCGACCAGCGTACCGACATATTGCAACGAGGCCATCACGGTCAGCAGCAGCACCGAGCCGGTCTCGACCATGATGTACCAGCCGAGCACCAGCGTCTCGACCTCGAACGCCCAGGAGGTGAGCAGGTCGGACGGCCATTGAAAGCGATAGCTGCGGATGCGAAATGGCGCGAGCGCGGAAGTCCGCGTGGTCCCGCTCAAGACGCGATGACGCGTGTCACGGCGTGTCCTGCCCTTTTCTTGGTTCTTCTGGGTCTTGAATCCGGATTTGGATCCCGGCCGTTGATTCTCTTGGGAAAACGTCCTGTTCCGGAAGCGTAGCGCCGAGCCTGCCGGTGTCAATCGAAGCCGCCGCATGCGGCCATGCGCGAGGGCGTCGGCGGCAACGTGCTGCACTGCCCAGCGCCCGCGGCTGCCGGTCGACCCCTCCGCCCCGCGAGATGATTGTGCTAGCATGCCCCATCCGAAACCGCGGAGGACACCATGACAGCCTTCGAAGTTTTCGCGATCTACGTGACGCCCTTTGTGATCATCGGGATCGCAATCAAGCTATTGATGAAGCGCTATGCCGTCGATCTGCCCGATGTGCAGAAGCAGGCGGGCGCACCGAAGCGACGGTTCTTGCTCGGGGCCTGGCGGTCGGACTAGGTCGCGTCTTGGGCAAGCCCCGACGCGCTGGTGCCCGGCATCGCGTGGCCTGACAGCTTGAATCTCGAACCATCCTCATCGTCGTCCCGGCGAAGGCCGGGACCCATTACCCCAAATGGGATTTGTTGCGCGACGCTGGGGCCACAACCCTCTTCAACAACACACCCCTGTGGTTATGGGTCCCTGGTTTCGCAGGGACGACGATTGTGGATGTAGTCCGCACCACAAATTCGGTGTCGTCCTGGCGAAAGTCAGGACGACAGTGGTGATTGTGGAATTATCCCGCCCCCTCCAGTTCATGCGAACACGACATTTTGTCATGACCGGCGGAGTTGCATTTTTTGCATCGCATCATATGATGAGAATAATTCAATCAAATCCCCGGCATTGAAGGGAATCCTGCCATGGCAACCAGCACCGATCCCGTCGTCATCCTCTCCGCCGCCCGCACCCCGCTCGGCCGCTTCATGGGCGAGCTCACGCCGCTTGCGGCCCACAAGCTCGGTTCGCATGTGATCGGCGCGGCGCTCGAACGCGCCAAGCTTGCGCCTGAGCGCATCGACGAGGTGTTCATGGGCAACGTGCTGCCCGCCGGTCAGGGCCAGGCCCCCGCCCGCCAGGCCGCGCGCGGCGTCGGGCTGCCGGATGCCACCGGCGCCACCACCGTCAACAAGGTCTGCGGTTCCGGCATGAAGGCGACCATGCTGGCCCACGACATCATCAAGGCCGGCTCGGCCGAGATCGTGCTGTCCGGCGGCATGGAGAGCATGAGCAACGCGCCGTATCTCTTGCAAAAGGCACGCGGCGGCTACCGCGCCGGCCACGACCGCATTATCGACCACATGATGATGGACGGGCTCGAGGATGCCTATGAGACCGGCCGCTCGATGGGCGATTTCGGCGAGGCCACCGCGGAGGCCTATCAGTTCACCCGCGCCGACCAGGACGCTTTCGCCATGGAGACGCTGAGCCGCGCCCGCAAGGCGGTCGAGGGCGGCGCCTTCAAGGCCGAGATCGCGCCGATCACGCTCACCGAGAAGGCCGGCCCGCGCATCATCGCCAATGACGAGCACCCGCTGAAGGTCGATCCGGCAAAGATCCCTGGGCTGAAGCCGGCGTTCCGCGCCAACGGCACCATTACGCCGGCCGCCTCCTCGGCCAATGCCGACGGCGCCGCGGCGCTGATCCTGGCACGGCGCTCGCTTGCCGACCGCGACGGCCTGCCGGTGCTGGCCGAGATCAAGGGCCACGCCACCCACAGCCAGGAGCCGCAGTGGTTCACCACCGCGCCGATCCCGGCGATCAGGAAGCTGCTCGACAAGGTCGGCTGGAGCGTCGGCGATGTCGACCTGTTCGAGATCAACGAGGCGTTTGCGGTGGTCGCGATGGCGGCGCAGCGCGATCTCGGCATTCCGCGTGACCGGCTGAACATCAATGGCGGCGCCTGTGCGCTCGGCCATCCGATCGGCGCCACCGGCGCGCGGCTGATCGTGACCTTGCTGCACGCGCTGGAGGCGCAGAACCTCAAGCGCGGCGTCGCCGCCCTGTGCATCGGCGGCGGCGAAGCCACCGCGATCGCCGTCGAGCGGGTCACGCACTAGTTCAAAACGGCCCCACGGCTGAGTCCGAAAACGAGGGAACTTTGGCATTTTAGCCATAGCTCCCTCGTGGCATATTGTGCATCACGAATGGAACCTCATCGCATTTCATCCGGGGCCCAATGATCTCGAACTGGCTTGCTTCCGCCCTCGCCCGCCGCAACATCCACTACGGCTGGGTGATGGTCGCCGTGACCTTCCTGGCCGCGCTGATCTCGGCCGGCACCGTCGGCGCGCCCGGCGTCTTCATCGTGCCGCTGCAGAAGGAGTTCGGCTGGTCCACCGCCGAGATCTCCTCGGCGCTGTCGATCCGCTTCATCCTGTTCGGGCTGATGGCGCCGTTCGCCGCCGCCCTGATGAACCGCTACGGCCTGCGCAACGTCACGCTGGCGGCGCAACTGATCGTGGTGTCGGGCCTCGTGGCCTCGCTCGCCATGACGCAGGTCTGGCAGCTCATCCTGCTGTGGGGCGTCGTGATCGGGATCGGCACCGGCATG
This sequence comes from Bradyrhizobium sp., assembly GCA_036383375.1. GTDB lineage: Bacteria > Pseudomonadota > Alphaproteobacteria > Rhizobiales > Xanthobacteraceae > Bradyrhizobium. The sequence continues at coordinate 13,615 of DASVOL010000416.1, forward strand.
ACCGCGCTGGTGCTCGGCGCGACCATCGCCACGCGCTGGTTCGTGGCACGGCGCGGCCTCGTGATCGGCATGCTCACCGCGAGCGTCGCGACCGGGCAGCTCGCCTTTCTGCCGCTGCTCGCGACCATCACCGAGCGTTACGGCTGGCGCGTCGCGCTTGGATTCGTCTGCATCATGCTCGGCGTCGCCGCCTTTTCCGTGCTGATGCTGATGCGCGACCGGCCGAGCGACGTCGGCCTGCGTCCGTTCGGCGATGAGGGCACCGCGCCGCTTGCCGCACCGCCGCCGGCCAATGCGCCGATCATGGCCGCCGCGCTCGGCACCTTGCGCGACTCTTCGAAATCGTCGGTGTTCTGGATCCTGTTCGCGACCTTCTTCGTGTGCGGCGCCTCGACCAACGGCCTCGTCCAGGTTCACCTGATCCCGATGTGCCTCGACTACGGTATCCCGCAGGTGCAGGCCGCGAGCCTGCTCGCCGCGATGGGCATCTTCGATTTCTTCGGCACCATCATCTCCGGCTGGCTGTCGGATCGCTTCGACAATCGCAAGCTGCTGTTCTGGTATTACGGCCTGCGCGGCCTGTCGCTGCTGTACCTGCCCTACTCCGACTTCACCTTCTACGGGCTGTCGCTGTTTGCGATGTTCTATGGACTCGACTGGATTGCGACGGTGCCGCCGACGGTGCGCCTCACCGCGCAGCGCTTCGGTGCCGAGCGCGCCAATCTGGTGTTCGGCTGGATCTTCGCCGGCCATCAGCTCGGCGCCGGCGCCGCCGCTTTCGGCGCCGGGCTGTCGCGGACGCTCTATTCGAGCTATCTGCCGGCATTCTTCATCGCCGGCGCACTGTGCGTGATCGCCGCGCTGAGTGTGCTGGCGATCTCGCGGCCGCAGCCCAAGGTCACGCCGGAGGCGAAGCCGGTCGCGGCCTGATCGAGCCTCGCGGCGTGCTACTCCGCGGCGAGACCGGTCGGCTCGGCGTGTTCGACCTTGTTGTAGTCGTGCACGACGCGGCCGAACGGCAGCGTCAGGTCGGCGATATAGTGATGCGCGCCGACGACGCGCTTGACCGGGAAATCCGCGACCGGTGCGTTGACGTGCGGCACGAGATGCAGGCGGCCCGGCCCGATCCACGATCCCTTCACCACGATGTCGGTCAGGTTGATCGCAACCAGCTGGCAGATCTCGAGATGGCCGTCGACGCCGGGGATCATCTTCAGATTGACTTGCGTCTTCGACAGCGTGGCGCGGGTGATGTCGCCATTGCCCGCCATGCTCTCGTGCTTGTAGCCCATCGTGCCCATCGCGACGAGCTGGCCGGCATATTCCAGCGTGCCGGTCAGGGTGTCCTTGACGATCTCGAGCTTGGGATGGGCGTACTTCTTCGGGAAGCCCCAGATCTCGCGGCCGGCCGCGATCGGCGGATCATCATCGAGATACATCTGGCAGACGAAGTTGACTTCTTCGCCATGCAGCCGCGCGGGGATCACGAGGCCGGACTCGGTGTAGCTGCCGAAGCCGGAGCTGTCGGGCATCTTGATCCACTCGTAATGCACGATCGCCTGCTCGATCGGCTCCAGCGGCTCAGGCAGGCCGGCGCGGATCAATTCCGGATCGGTCTCATAGGTGATGACGAGGAATTCGCGATCGACGAAGCGGTAGGGTCCGGCGGGATAGCTCGGACCGGCAGCCGGCATGGACGGAAGCTTGAGCAGATCTTCCCTGCGCATCGCAATAACCCCTGTTCGGAAATATTGTGCGGAGGCTATCGGCCGAGATTGACAGCGATGTGAGGGATTTCCGTCACGGGCATGACCCGCGTCATGCGCTGGAGGCCAATGCTAACCATGCAGGCAGCCATGCCGGATGCGCCGTGCACCGGCCCGGCGTTTGTCATCACCGCGTCATCGGCGCCCTGAATTCTCGCCGCAATTTTCTGGAGTGTCTGATATGGACGCGCGGTCCCCTCATGTCGACGATATCGAACACGCGACGCCCGGCTGGCGTCCCGAAGGATGCGATCGCGTGGCGTTGGTCCTGCAAGGCGGCGGCGCGCTCGGCGCCTATCAGGCCGGCGTCTATCAGGCGCTGCACGAATCCAACATCGAGCCTGACTGGGTCTGCGGCGTCTCGATCGGCGCGATCAACTCCGCGATCATCGCCGGTAATCCGCCCGAGAGACGGCTGGAGCGGTTGCACACATTCTGGGACCGCATCACCTCCCGCAAGATCTGGCACTACACGCCGGACGGCGACATCTTCCGCAAGGCGCGCAATTTCACCAGCTCTTGGCTGACGACGACGCTCGGACAGCCCGGCTTCTTCACCCCGCATCAGAGCAATCCGTGGCTCAGCCCGGCCGGCGCGCGCACCGCCACGAGCTATTACGACACCACGCCCTTGCGTGACTCGCTGCTCGAGCTGGTCGATTTCGACCGCATCAATTCCAAGAAAATGCGCTTTGCGGTCGGCGCGGTAAACGTGCTCTCCGGCAACTTCATCTATTTCGACAATGCGCATGACGAGATCATCCCCGAGCACATCATGGCGAGCGGCGCACTACCGCCGGCGCTGCCGATGGTGAAGGTCGGGACCGATCATTTCTGGGACGGCGGCATCGTCTCCAATACGCCGCTGCAGCATCTGCTTGATCAGGAAGACAACGCCAACTCGCTGGTGTTCCAGGTCGACCTGTTCTCGGCACGCGGCACGCTGCCGCGCGACATCCAGGACGTGATGGCCCGCCACAAGGACATCATGTATTCGTCGCGCACCCGCTACAACACTGATGTCTACCGCAAGACCTACGGCCTACGCTGCGCCCTGCACAACGCGCTCGGAAAAATCCCCGAAGATCAGCTGTCGGACGAGGAGCGCCAGCTCAAGAAGGCGAACAGCAAGCTGCCGGGCATCACGCTGCTGCAGTTGATCTATCAGCAGAAGGCCTATGAGGGCGACGCCAAGGACCACGAATTCTCCGGCACCTCGATGCGCGAGCACTGGGCGAGCGGACATGAGGACACCAAGCGCTCGCTGAAGCGGCGCGACTGGATCAAGATGCCAGAGAACGGCATGGGCATCGTGATCCACGACGTGCATCGGGAAGCCGAGTAGATAAATCGTCATTGCCGGGCTTGACCCGGCAATCCATCCGCTTTGAAAGAGTCACTCGTCGGCGATTGCGGACGATGGATGCGCGGGTCAAGCCCGCGCATGACGAGCCGAGTTTGCGGACAGCCCTTACGGCCGCGTCGACATGTTGCTCGGCGGCCCGGCCTTGCGGATCGGCTCAGCGAGACGCGCGAATTCGCAGAGCAGCGAGCGCGTCTTGCGCGGGTCGATCACCTCCTCGACCCAAAACTTCTCGGCCGAGCGGAACGGCGAACGCAGCTTGTTGAGGCGATCCTCGATCTCGCGCAGCTTGGCGGCGGGATCGGCGGCGGCGTCGATCTCGGCGCGATAGGCTGCCTCGATGCCGCCCTCAAGCGGCAGCGAGCCCCAATAAGCCGACGGCCAGGCGTAGCGCATCGAGAACCGATTGGCCGGCTGGTGCACCACACCGGCGACGCCGAAGGCGTTGCGGATGATGATGGTGCACCAGGGCACGGTGCTCTGGTTGACCGCCGCCATCGCCCGCACGCCATGGCGGATAGTCGCCGACTTCTCCGCCTCGAGCCCGATCATGAAGCCCGGGCAGTCCATCAGATAGACCACCGGCAGATGGAAGGTCTCGGCGAAGTCGACCCAGCGCACCACCTTGGCGCAGGCGTCCGCAGTCCACGAACCGCCATAGTGGAAGGGATCGCTAGCGAGCAGCAGCACCGCCCTGCCCTCGATCCGCGCCAGCCCGGTGATCACCGGGCGGCCGAAATTGCTGGCGACCTCGAAGAACGAGCCCTTGTCGACAACCGCATCGATGATCGGCCGCATCTTGTAGACCTGCTTGCGGTTGCGCGGCACGGCCTTCAGCAGCGATTCCTCGGCACGTTCCGGATCGTCGGTGCAGGGAATGGTCGGCGGCAGGTCGTAAACCGACGCCGGCAGGTAGGACAGGAAGCGCCGCGCGTAGTCGAACGCCTCCTCCTCCGTCTCGACCGCCTGGTCGATCGCACCGGCGCGGGTCTGGATGTCGGCGCCGCCGAGCTCCTGCTTGGTCAGATCCTGACCGAGCCGCTTCACCACCGGCGGGCCGGCGACGAACATCGCTGAGCTCTTGGTCATGACCGAGTAATGCGTGGCCGCGAGCCGCGCGGCACCCAAGCCCGCGACCGATCCGAGCCCAAGGCCGACCACCGGCACGCGCGCCAGATTGGCGGTCGTGTACCAGTACCAGCGCGTGCCACCGACACCGCCGGGCAGATTGGCCGCGCCCCTGGTCTCGATCGTCTTCACCGAGCCGCCGCCGCCGGAACCCTCGATCACCCGAACGATCGGCAGGCGGAAGTCGTGCGCCATCTCCTCCGCCATCAGCGGCTTGGCGGAAATCGATGCATCGGCCGAGCCGCCGCGCACGGTGAAATCGTCGCCGACCACGACCACGGTGCGGCCGTCGACCCTGGCGCGGCCGAACACGCAGTTCGCCGGCGTCAGATGCTTGAGTTCGTTGCTCTCGTCGTATTCGGCGATGCCGGAGATGGCACCGACCTCGTGGAAGCTGTTCTGGTCGACGAGCTTGTCGATGCGCTCACGAACCGTGAGCCGGCCCTGGTCGCGTTGCCGCTTGACCTTGTCAACGCCTCCCATCTCCCGCGCGAACGCTTCGCGCCGGGCGAGGTCGTCGAGTTCCGGCTTCCAGTTCATTCATTGCCTCCGTCTTGATGATTTTGTTGTTGTTATGGGTGGCCACCGGGAGCGACTTGCGTTCGATCCGATTGCTGAAGATGTCGCCGTCGGCGCCTTCGAGCAGGCTGCCGACCGCGGCCGCGAGGTCGACCATCAACGGCGCGACCTCGCGATGCAGCCGCTGCTCGTCATACATCGCCGAGAGCAGGCCGATCGTGGTGACCACATAGGTCTGGTATTGCGGTGACCACAGCGGCACGGCGACGCCGTTGATGTGCGGGCTCCACAGGCCGCAGGCGACGACGTAGCCGTGCTCCTGCAGATGACGGCGGTTGGCCGCAATGCGCGGCGTCAGCATCTTGGCGCTGTCCGGCAGTTCGCCTTCCATCTCTGCGATCAGCGCATCACCGATCGCGGGATCGAGCGCCGCAGTGTAGGCGTGGCCTGCCGCGGTGGTCGCCATCGAGATGCGGCTGCCGGTGGCTTCATGCAGGCCGAGCGCGTTCGCCGCGCGGGCGAACTCCAGATAGACCAGCTGAAAGCGGTCGGGGATGACGAAGCCCACAGTGCCGGGCAACTGGTCGGCGACATCCTGCAGACGCAGCCGGATCAGGTTGCGCAGCTGCAACCCCTTCATCATCGAGGTGCTCATCGCGACCGCGCTCGGGCCGATGCGATATTTCTGATCGCGCGGCAGATAGACCAGCTGTCCCATCCGCGTCAGCGTGTGCGTCAGTCGCGACACCGTCGAACGCGGCAAGCCGCAGCGGTTCGAGATTTCGAGATTGCCGAGCCGGGCTTCGTGCCCCTCGAAGCACCGCAACACATCAAACGCGCGCGACACCACCTGGATGACATCGCCATCGCCAGTCTCGCTGGCGAGCATTCCCTGCCGGCTAAGCCGTTCCGAGCGCCGTCCCATTTGTTTTGGCTCCATTCCGTCTTGCGGAATAAAATTCCACTTGCAGATGAAGCTACCTCAGGCAATCTGCGGCCACAACAAAAAGCCGTTCGCCGGATGAAATTTCCGCAAGACGGTATCGGAGAGTGGAATGCCAGAGATCAAGGTTGTGACCGAAGTTGCCGGGCGCGTTTGCGCGCTTCCCGTTGAAGCCGGCAGCAGCATCGGCGACGGCGACGAGATCGCATTCGTCGAAGCGATGAAGATGGAGATCCCGGTCACATCGACGGCCGCAGGCAAAATCAAGTCGATTTTGGTCAGGATCGACGACGTCATCGCCGAAGGCCAGGCCGTCGCAATCGTCGAGACCTGAGCGCGGCCATCGAGCCGCTCGGCCGGACCAAATTCCCAGACGTCATGTGATCGGCGGTGATTCCTGTGGGAGCCGCACGGCGTCGCATGCTGTTTCGCTTTCGAAACATTCTCGGCCAGAAAGTTTCGCATGGCGATACAATCGCCGAGCAACCGCTCGTTTTGTGAACATCTGTTCGAAAATCGACAGCCACCGGTTTCGCACCTGCTCGGCGCCATAACCCGGCTGATGCCGATGCGCGCTCGGTTGCGCGCGCCCTGATTGCGTTGCACAACAGGAGGCGATGAAACGATCGCCTCCTCCCGTCACCGCCACCACCACGGCCTGGTCCAGCTCGAAGCCGCCGCTGCTGCGGTTTCTGCACACCTGTTACGCAGACTTCCTGCCGGAGGTTGCCGGCGCGGTGGCCGACTACATCCCAGAGCTCGGCAAGGCGGACCCTGCCCATTTTGGCATCAGCCTCGCGACGCTCGACGGCCATGTCTACGAGGTCGGCGACACCAGGGTGCCCTTCACCATCCAGTCGATGTCGAAGCCGTTCGTGTTCGCGCTGGCGCTGGACACGCTGGGCGCCGAGCGGGTGGAAAGCGTGATCGGCGTCGAGCCGTCGGGCGATCCCTTCAACTCGATCCGGCTCAATGCCGACAACCATCCGTTCAATGCGATGGTCAATGCGGGCGCGATCGCCTGCTCCGGCCTGCTCCATGCCGATAAGGGCGACGGCGCATTCGACTACATCCGCCAGGCGCTCGGCCGCTTCGCCGGCCGCGAGCTCGACGTTGACGAGGCGGTCTACGCTTCCGAGAGCGCCACCGGCGACCGCAACCGGGCGATCGGCTATCTCTTGCGCACCAACAGCGTGATCACCGAAAACGTGCCTGCGGTGCTCGACGTCTATTTCCGCCAATGCGCCATCCTCGTCACCGCGCGTGACACCGCCGTGATGGCCGCGACCTTGGCCAACCGCGGTATCAATCCGCTGACCGGCGAGCAGGTGGTGACGCCCTACGCGATCGCGCGCACGCTGTCGGTGATGACCTCGTCGGGCATGTACGACTACGCCGGCGAATGGATCTACCGCGTCGGGATCCCCGCCAAGAGCGGCGTCGGCGGCGGCATTTTGGCGGCGCTGCCGGCGCGGCTCGGGCTCGGCAGCTACTCGCCGAAGCTCGACAAGCACGGCAACAGCGTGCGCGGCATCAAGGTGTGCGAAGCACTGTCGGCGCATTACGACCTGCACATGCTGAACCGCAGCGACGACGCCCGCCATAGCATCATCGCCGACTACAATATCGGCAAGAACCCGTCACGCCGGGTGCGGCGACCGCAGGAGCAGGAGATCCTGGCAAAGCACTTCCAGGAGGTCCGCGTGATCGAGCTGGTCGGCACGCTGTCGCTCTCCAATGTCGACTACGTCTCGCGCCGCCTCGCCGGCAGCCCGCGACCGGAGTTCGTGATCTTCGACCTGCGCCGCGTCACCGCGACGACCCGCGCCGGCGCCCGGCTGGTGGCGGAGGCCTTCCAGGAACTCGCCGAGCTCGGCGTTACCGTGATCCTCTCCGGCATCAAGCGGACTTCACGGGAATGGACCACGATCAGCGAGTGGACCAACCGGCTCGGCAATATCAGGGATTTCTATCTGCTCGATACCGCGATCGAATGGGCCGAGGACCAGATCGTCTACCGCTATGGCGGCTCGATCGACTTCCTCGAGACCACGGAACTATCCGAACAGCCGCTGCTCGCCGGATTGAGCGAGGCTGAGATCGCCGACCTCACCTCGTTCTGCGCGATCAGGACCTACCAACCGAACGAGAAGATCATCGCCGCGGGCAATGAGGCGACCTCGCTGTTCTTCCTGCGCAGCGGCGTGGTCCACGTCACCCTGCCCGACGGCATCCGGCTCGCGACGCTGACTGCCGGCATGGCGTTCGGCGAGATGGCGCTGCTGGAGCCGAAGCGCTCGGCCGACGTGGTCGCCGACATGTCGGCCACCGCCTACGAGGTCGCGATCGGGGATTTCGAGCGCTTCCGCGAGCAGCATCCGCGCGCCGGCGAGCGGATCATGCGCAACCTCGCGCAGATCCTCGCCGAGCGGCTGATCGTGGCCAATGCGAAGGTGGATCTGCTGACGTCGGGGTAGCCATAGCCTGCCGTCGCAGGGGCGCCCGGCCAAAATATCGAAAACAACCCCATGCACAGTAGCCGGCGGCTTCCGCTGTTCAACACCGCACTTGACCCGTCGGGCAAATCAGCGGTACATTTCCACTATTCCGAAATCGCTATGTGAGTCTGCGGCTCCTCCAACCCGTCGTCCCTGCGAAAGCAGGGACCCATACGCCGCGGCGGACCTTGTTGAAGGGACTCGTCGTTCCAACATGGCCCAACAATTGACATTTGTGGTTATGGGTCCCTGCTCCCGTGCGCAATTGCGCACTAGGCAGGGACGACGATGAGGGGTTATCGATTCAAGTCGAACCACGAGGCCGCGCACCTGCGCGGCCGGCGAAGACGCATATGCGATCGCCCCGCCTTCCGCGGCGCAAGGAGCCGTGCGCCGCGCTCAGCTCACCACTTCCGTCACCGGTTGCATGTCGATCTCGAACGTCTCGAGAAACTTCGACGTCATGATGTAGAAGCCGACCGAGAGCTGCAGCTCGATCAGCGCGGCCGGCGAGAGCAGCGCCGCGATCGCCTTGAACGTCGCATCGGTCGGCTTCTTCAGCTTGACGATTTCGTCGGTGAAAGTCAGCGCCGCACGCTGCACGTCGTTGAAGCAGGCAGCCTGCTGCCAGTTCTCCAGCGCGGCATTCTGCTCGTCGGTGACGCCGACGTTCTTGCCGATGCGCTTGTGCGCGACGATCTCGTAAGGCGCCTCGCATAGAATGCCGGTGCGCGTGATCGCGAGCTCGCGCACGATCGGATCGAGTTCGCCCTTGTGGCGGATCGCGCCGCCGAGCCGGCAGTACTGTTCAAAGTAGCTCGGCGAATGCGCCATCATGCGAAAAATGTTGGCGTTGCGGTTCTTGTCGAGGATCTCGCGGGTGCGCGGGCTCGCCTTCGCGGGATCGGAGTAGTCGATACGGGCCATTTCCTAACCTTGATCTCTGTCGTTTCTGTCTGGTTCCGAAACAGTATCCGCCGACCGTCGCAGGAGCAACACGCGCGAGTCAAATTGCCGCCGCATTCCCAGACAACCCTGACATGGTCGATATTCGCTGAGTGGGGACTCATCAAAAGCGAATGCTCGACGCGGGGTGTTCCGAGTAAAAAATCTGGCCGTCGTGCGCGCAATTTGCGCCACGATGAGTCACGCCCAAGTCTAGGGGAAACGCATGAAGGAAGCCACCAAGAGGGCGGCCTCGGAAGCGCTTGCGCAAATGCTGGCGGTGACGGCGATGCTCGTCATCGCCAGCTTTGTCTTTTATTGGCGATAGTATCCGCAACTGGAGGGGCAAGAGCGAACCAATTCAGCCTGGTCTTGCGTTCTGACTGGATCGTTCAGCCCCTCATTTTGCCTTTGCGAAATAGGGAACCAACCGTCCCGCAAACTGCGTGAAGCGCGCCAAAACCTTGTCGCCGATGGCGAGGTCGTTGTCGCCATGCGCCATCATGCGAAACCCCTCGTCAGCATCCACGAGCAGGATGTTGTAGGGCACATGCGCCCGCGTCTCTGGCGTTGCCGCGCGGCAGACCAGCGACGTCGCATACACCGTCCCCGCCCCGCTCGCACGATGCTCGGCAAGATCAAGCGAGCCGCACGCCGCGCAGAAGCTGCGGCGGAAATACTGCCGCGCACCGCAGGCGTTGCAGGTCTGATAGACGATGGCTTCCGCGCCCTTGGTCCAGTCCGCGATCGGTCCGCTCATCCCACGCGCTCCAGGAACATGCTGACATGGGAGGACAGCACACCGCCGTCGCCGTGCAGCAGCGCCACCGAGGCGTCGCGCACCTGGCGATTGTCGGCGCGGCCGGTCATCTGCAGGTGGGTCTCGACCAGATGCGCCATCGCGCCGCCGACGCCGCAATGGCCGTAGCTGAGCAGGCCGCCATGGGTGTTGAGCGGCATCTCGCCATCCTGATTGAAGTAGCCGGCGCGCACCCGCGCGGCCGCCTCGCCGCGCCTGGCGAGGCCGAGGTCTTCCAGCAGCATTGCGAGCGTGATCGTGAAGCTGTCGTAGACCGCGGCATAGCGTACGTCCGATATCGCGATGCCCGACACCGCTTTCGCCTTCGCAATCGAGATCTCCGCGCCGAGTTCGCTGAGCGCGGGTGCGGCGGTGACGTGCTGGTGGGTATGCGCCTGGGCGCAGCCGCGGACGCGCACCCGCCGCTCGCCGGTCGGCTCGCGGCTGATCACGCAGGCCGCGCCGCCGTCGGACACCGGGCAGCAGTCGAGCAGCTTGAGCGGCATCGCCACCGGCTTCGAGGCCATCACGTCGGCAACCGTGATCGGCTCGTGGAACTGCGCGCCGGGATGCGTCACTGCGTGCTTCCGCATCAGCACCGCGAACTCCGCAAGGTCTTCCTGCGTGAGGCCGTATTCATGCATGTAACGCGTCGCGACCAGGCCGTAATAGGCCGGGATGGTTGGCCCCAGCGTGACCTCGTAGTCGGGATGGCCGACCTGGGCCAGCGCCTGGATCGAGGCGTCGCGGCTCTGCCCGGTCAGCCGGTTCTCACCGCCGACCACCAGCACGTGTTTTGCCACTCCGGCGTCGACCAGCTGATGCGCCAGCATGGTCATCGCGAGGCCCGTGGCGCCGCCGACCTGCACGGCGTGGGCGTAGGATGGGCGGATGCCAAAGTGCTCGGCGAAAACCGTCGCCAGCATGATGTGCGGCGAGACGGTGGAATAGCCGCAGAGGATGCCGTCGATGTCGGCGCGCTTCAGCCCGGCATCTGATATCGCCAGCTCGGCCGCCTTGCTCATCAGGTCGAGCGAGGACAGGCCCTCATGCTTGCCGTAGGACGTGAGGCCGACGCCGGTGACGAAGCTCATCTGTTCACCTCGATCCGCTGTCATTCCGGGTTCGATGCTCCGCATCGCCCCGGAATGACGGGCTATCATCAATACGACTTCGGAAGGCCGAGCACCTTCTCGCCGATGAAGCTGAGGATCAGCTGCGGGCTGATCGGCGCGATGCGCGGGATCAGCGACTCCCGCAAATAGCGCTCGACGTGATATTCCTTGGCATAGCCGAAGCCGCCATGGGTCATCACCGCCTGCTCGCAGGCGTGGAAGCCAGCCTCCGCCGCGAGATACTTCGCCGAGTTCGCGGCAGGGCCGCACGGCAGGTTCTGGTCGTATTGCCAGCCGGCGCGCAGCACCATCAGCCAGGCGGCCTCAAGCTCCATCCAGCACTTCGCCAGCGGATGCTGGATCGCCTGGTTCATGCCGATCGGACGGTTGAACACGATGCGGCCCTTGGCGTAGTCCGACGCCCGCTTCAGCGCGATCTGGCCGAGGCCGACGGCTTCGGCCGCGATCAGGATGCGCTCGGGGTTCATGCCGTGCAGGATGTATTCGAAGCCGCGGCCCTCCTCGCCGATGCGGTCCTCGACCGGGATCTCGAAATTCTCGAAGAACAGCTCGTTGGAGTCGACGGGCTTGCGGCCCATCTTCTCGATCTCGTGCACGGTGACGCGCTTGCGGTCGAAATCGGTGTAGAACAGGCTGAGGCCGTGGGTCGGGCTGCGGACCTCTTCCAGCGGCGTGGTACGCGCGAGCAACAGGATCTTGTTGGCGACCTGCGCGGTCGAGATCCACACCTTCTGGCCGTTGACGATGTATTTGTCGCCCTGGCGCACCGCGCGGGTCTTGAGCTGGGTGGTGTTGAGACCGGTGTTGGGCTCGGTCACCGCGAAGCAGGACTTGTCGCGGCCGTCGATGATCGGCGGCAACATGCGCTGGCACTGCTCCTTGGTACCGAACACCACAACCGGATTGAGCCCAAACACGTTCATGTGCACCGCCGATGCACCCGACATGCCGGCGCCGGATTCGGAGATCGTGCGCATCATGATCGCGGCATCGGTGATGCCGAGCCCGGAGCCGCCATACTCCTCGGGAATGCAGATGCCGAGCCAGCCGGCATCAGCCAGCGCGCGGTGGAAGTCGGCCGGATAGCCGCCCTCCTTGTCCTTCTTCAGCCAATAGGCCTCGTCAAAGCGCGAGCAGATTTTTGCGACGGCGTCGCGGATCGATTCCTGGTTGGCCGAGAGTGCGAAATCCATCTGCCGTGCTCCTATGCCTTGGCCACTTTGGCCGCGCCGTCGCGCACCATCGCCGCAATCTCGTCAGCGGAGAAACCCGCCTCGTGCAAAATCTCCGCGCTGTGCTCGCCGAGCCGCGGCGCCAGTCGGCTTGGCTCGACCTTGGTTTCCGACCAGCGTGCCGACGGCGTCATGCTGCGGATACGGCCCTCGGTCGGGTGATCGATCACCGGGAAGACGCCGGTCGCGACCATGTGCGGGTCCTCGAGCAGGCTCTCGAGATCGTGCATCGGCATCACGGGCACGTCGGCCTTCTCGAGAATCTCGTTCCACTCAGCCGTCGTTTTGGTCTGCAGGATGCGCGCGAGTTCGGCGTACACGACATCGATGTTGGTGGCACGGCCGGCGAAGGTGGCGAATTTCGGATCGTTGCGTAGATCGTCGCGGCCGGTCGCCTTGAAGAAATTCTCCCACTGCTTGTCGTTGTAGACGATCACGCAGATGTACCCGTCCAGCGTCTTGTATGGGCGCCGGTCCGGCGACAGATGCCGCGCATAGCCGCCCTTGTCGAGCGGCGGATCGTAGGTCAGGCCGCCCATGTGGTCGCCCATCACGAAGCCGGCCATGGTCTCGAACATCGGAATGTCGACGCGCTGGCCCTGCCCAGTGCGGTCGCGATGAACGAGGCTCGCGCAGATCGCACCGACCGCGGTGAGGCCGACGATACGATCGACCAGCGCATTCGGGACATAGCGCGGCACGCCATCCGAGGTCTGCGCCATCAGCGCCGGCAGCGCGGTGGCACCCTGGATCAGGTCGTCATAGGCCGGCTTGGCGGCATACGGGCCCTCCTGGCCGAAGCCAAACACGCCGGCATAGATCAGCTTTGGGTTGACCTTGGCGACGACGTCGTAGCCGAGTTGCAGCCGCGCCATCGCCTGCGGGCGCACGTTGTAGACCAGCACGTCGGCCTGTGCGATCAGCCGCAGCACGGCCTCGCGCCCCGCCGGCTTCTTCAGATCGAGGCAGACCGAGCGCTTGCTGCGGTTGGTGTTGAGGAACACCGGCCCCATGCCGGGATGCCGCGTCGGACCGATCTGCCGCGTCACGTCGCCGTCAGGCGATTCCACCTTGATGACGTCGGCGCCGTAGTCGCCGAGCATCTGGGTGGCGTAGGGCCCCATCAGCACGGTCGTCATGTCGACGACCTTGATACCCTGCAGTGGTCCCATCGTGCTGTTCGCTCCCGGATGTTCTGGTTACGCAGCTAGTAACGGGAGCTCTTCGCCGAGATCAAGCTGCGCCGGGCGTATGGGCGTATGCGCGGCGGCGGCCGGATCGTTTCCGCGCGGCGGAACGCAGCGCGGCAAGACGAAGCGCGCCACCGCCGGCTCGCTGCCGGCTACTGCCCGGTCATCGCCTCGCGCGCCTTCAGGAACTTTTCCAGTTCCGCGTTCTGCTGCTCGAGCCGCTCGGCAATGCGCTCCTCGACTTCGGCGCCGGCAGCGCCCGCGGCCTGCTCGATCAGCTGCCTGATATTGTCCCGGAGGATCGCGATGCGATCGTTCACTTCCGACAGCGACAGGGACGTCTCGATACCCATGGTCCGTTCTCCCGGTGACAGGCGCAAGCAGCTTAGCGCGGCGGGAGGCCGCGGCCTATCCCTTTGCAGATTCCTTGGCCGATCCCTTTGGCTTATCCTTGGGCTTATCCTTGGGCTTATCCTTGGGCCTATCCTTCGCCCTATCCTTGGGCCATCATCTCCCGCAGCGCGGTCTTCAGCACCTTGCCGTAATTGTTCTTCGGCAGGGCATCGAGATAGACATAGCGCTTCGGCCGCTTGAAGCGGGCGATCGAGGCAAGGCAATGCGCGTCGAGCCGGCCGTCGTCGGCGGTGGCGCCGTCCTCGAGCACGACGCAGGCGACGACGACCTCGCCCCATTCCGGATCCGGCACACCAATCGCCGAGACCTCGCGGACGTCAGGATGCGTCAGCAGCGCTTCCTCGACCTCGCGCGGATAGATGTTGGTGCCGCCGGAGATGATCACGTCCTTGGAGCGGTCCGACAGCGTCAGGAAGCCGTCAGCGTCGAGCCGGCCGACATCGCCGGTGCGCAGCCAGCCGTCCTTCAGCGTCTCGGCATTGCCCTTCGGATTGTTCCAGTAGCCGAGCATCACGGTTAAGCCCTTGACCTCGATCTCGCCGGTCTCGCCGGCGGGCAGCGGCTTGCCGTCCTTGCCGGTGATGCGCACGGTGACGACGCTCTGGGCTGACCCGACCGACGCCAGCCGTTCGAGATAGCGCGGATGATCGCTGCGTCTGTGCCAGTCGCGCGACAGCGCCGTGATCGTCATCGGCGACTCGCCCTGGCCGTAGATCTGCACGAAGCGCTGCCCCATGGTCGCGATCGCGTCGGTGATGTCGGCGGTGTACATCGGCCCGCCGCCATAGATGATGGTGCGCAGCCCCTCGCCGTTCTCGCCGCGCTTCTT